>NZ_CAXGSH010000036.1:0-33817 GCF_964012375.1 uncultured Salinisphaera sp. | reverse complement strand
CCCAAACCGCAACCCAGGCCCGAACCGCGGCCGGAGCCCAAGCCGGAGCGGCGCAGCGAGCCCGAGTCGCGCACGGCCAGCAGTAGCGCACGGCGAGACGCGAACGCCGAGGCCGCCGGCGGCCAGGACCGGACCAACGCACCGGCCAAGGCACCACAGACCGCCCAGACCACCCAACAGGGCACGACTGGCAGCGTATCGGACACGCCGCCGGACTATCGTGCCGAGCTCGGGGCCTGGCTGCAGCGCTATAAGGACTATCCGCGTCGTGCACGACGGCTGCGCCAGGAAGGCACGGTACTTCTCTATTTCGTCATGGACCGCAACGGCCACGTGCTGGACTGGGAGATACGCCAGAGCTCGGGCCACGAACTACTCGATGAAGCGGTACGCGACATGATCCGCAAGGCCGACCCTCTACCGGCCCTGCCGGACAGTGTATCCATGCAACGGCTGGCCCTGACGGTGCCGGTGAGGTTTCAGCTGCGCTGAGCGCTGTCGCCGCAGCGATCAGAGGCCAGACCGCAACGGCCAAAGACCACCACGACGATTCGTGGTGTTCAGCGCCCGGGAATCGATAGCTGCAACTTACCGTGCAGCTCACGGCTCGCACGCCAGTTCGGATAGACAACCCAGGGCCGCAACGGTCGGATCAAAGCGGCCAGCGGCGCCCGCCCGATCGATTGGCGTGACTAGCGCTGCTCGCCGGCTGCCACCGCGGCCGAAAGATTGCGCTTGAGCTCGTTCGCGTCGTAGACCTCGGCGCCCTGCTCGGGCACTTCATCACCGAGCTGGATTTCGAGCACCGCCTCATAGCGCGTGCGGCTCGAACCGCCGGTCGAATACCCGATGCTCGTGCCCCAGGCCGGGTAGCCCCAGCCATAACCGATGCTCGTGCTCGGCCCGCCGCCGTAGTTGCTGGTGACCGGGGAGGTATCACGCGAGACGATACGAAAACGCGTCGCGCCGTGGTCGACGGCCAAGTCCGCGGCCCGGAACAGGGCAAAATTCTCGACCGTTTCGCGTGCCATGCCGTAGTCGCCGGAAAAACTCACGCGATAACGATCGGCGGTCAGCTGCGTATCGCGATAGCCGTAGCCATCGGCCGTGGGCGCGGCGCGATAGGCCGGACCGCTGGCACAGGCGGCCAGGAGCGTGCTGCAGAGGATGATCGACAGTAATCTCGTGTTCATAGCGTCAATATAGCGCCGATTGGTCCCGGCGGATGCAAACATTCAACGATATTTCACCCGGCCCGGCCCACAGGTCGCGCGCGTGCCGACCGTGCAAAACGCGAACCGTCGAGCTATGATCGACTCACGACCGAACGGCCGTTCAGCGCAGCCGAGGCATCGGTCCGGGTTATAAACAAAATCGATAATTCGAGGGGAGACCATGAAAACATTTGCTTGGAAGCGACCGCTGGTCGCAGCCGGCGTATCGCTGTGCCTGGGCGTTGGCCTGATCGGCTGTTCCTCCGATAGCAGCGACGACGACCGCAGCAATAACCGCGATACCGGGCCCAGCGCACTGAGCGACAGCCAGATCAGCGCGCCCGATGGCCAGCTGTCGGCTAGGGTACAGACCACCACCGGCGGCGTACCCCATATCACCGCCGACAACCTCGAATCGGTCGCCTTCGGCTCGGGTTATGTTCAGGCCCGTGACAATATCTGCCTCATCGCGGATTCGATCGTGCGCGCGCGCGGCGAACGGGCGATGTATTACGGGCCGGGCGAGAATCTCAGCCCACAGCTGCCGATCGGCATCAACATCATCACCGACTTCAGCTACAAGGCGCTGGGGCTGTACGAAAAAGCCCAGGCCGAATTCGATGAACTCTCGGCGCCCTCTCAGGCCATGCTGCGAGGTTTCGCTGCGGGCTATAACAAGTATCTGGGCGAAACCGGCAACGGCAATCTGCCCGCCAAGTGCAACAGCGGACCCTGGGTACGCCCGATCTCTGCCACCGATGTCTATGCCTACTATCAGCTGGTGGCGCTCTATGCGAGCGGCGATCAGTTCACCGGCGGGCCGATTTTCCTGGCCGTGCCCCCAGAAACGAACCCGGGACCGAGGCCGGCCGGCCAAGCGGCCACAACAGCCCAGTCGTCGTCGAGCCTTGCCAGCGCCGATCCGGCATCGACCGACGCTTTCGACGCTCAGGCGCTCGCCCGGTTCGCGCGTGCCGCCACCCCGGAATCGATTGGCGCCAAGACCGACTTCAACGATCGAGGCATGGCCAGCAACGGCTGGGGCATCGGCTCGGAAATGACCGAAAACGGTAAGGGCGCATTGCTCGCGAACCCGCATTTCCCCTATACCGGCAATCGGCGCCTGTACCAGATGCAGCTCACCGTGCCGGGTGTCTACAACGTCAACGGCGCCGGCCTGATCGGCATCGTGATTCCGCTGATCGGCTTCAACGAAAATGTCGCCTGGACCCATACCGTATCCAAAGCCCAGCACTTCACCCTCTACGATCTAACGCTGGATCCGAGCGACGCCAGTGGGATGACCTATATCAAGGACGGCGAGCCGAAGAAGATCGAGTCGAAGACACTGTCGATCCAGGTCGCCAACGGTTCGCCCACGCCCACGATGCTGCAGCGCGAGTTCTATTTCTCGGAATACGGCCCGATGCTCGCCGGCAACGTGATCAACGCAAACCTGCCGGCCTGGGGCGGCGAGTTCGCCGGCCGCGCATCGGCACTGACCTATCGTGACGCCAATACCGAAACCGCCCGCCAGGTGGTGGACCAGTGGCTGAACATGGGCCGAGCCTCCAACCTCGCCCAGTTCAAGAAGCCGT
Source organism: uncultured Salinisphaera sp. (assembly GCF_964012375.1). Taxonomy (NCBI): domain Bacteria; kingdom Pseudomonadati; phylum Pseudomonadota; class Gammaproteobacteria; order Salinisphaerales; family Salinisphaeraceae; genus Salinisphaera; species uncultured Salinisphaera sp. Next base: position 31,005 of record NZ_CAXGSH010000036.1, on the reverse strand, counting down.
TCGAGGCTTGCGGCAGCGTGCTGTGGGTGAACACCATGTACGCCGACGACTCCGGCCAGGCCTTCTATATCGATGGCACGTCGGTACCGCAGCTTTCCCAGGGTGCGCTGCAGGCGTTTCAGGCGCGGGCGACGGTGAACCCGGTGGTCGCCGGGTTGTTCGACGCCGGCGTGACCCTGCTCGACGGCAGCCGTTCGCTCAATGACTGGATCGATGGCGACTGCGACGGGCGGGTGCCCTATGCCGGCGCGCCCAAGCTCGAGCGCCGCGACTATGTCCAGAACTCCAACGACAGCTACTGGGCAACCAATCCGGACGCTTTCCTGACCGGCTTTTCGCCGCTTTACGGCAAGACCAACAGCATCCTCTCGCCGCGTACGCGCATGGGCCTGAAGATGCTGGAAAACCCGACCGACCCCGGCCGCTCGACGGTGGCCCCGGCCGGAAGCGACGGTAAGTTCACCGGCGAGGAGATCATCAAGGCGCTGTATTCCAACCGTGCCTACTACGCCGAAACCCTGCTCGACGAACTGCGCACCCGCTGTACAAACGCTGGCGATACGGCCATTAACACCGGCTCGGGCAGCCGCTCGGTTGCCGCGGGCTGTGCTGCGCTGGCGAACTGGGACGGCGTCTACGACGTGAACAGCACCGGCGCCCACGTGTTCCGCGTGTTCATGGCGGACTACAACCCGACCTACCCGGCCCAGTTGTCGGTGGACTTCGATCCGGCCAATCCGGAAACCACGCCGAGCACGCCGAATGCCGCACCCAGCGATCCGGCCCAGGATCCGATGCTGGCCTCGCTGGCGCGTGGGCTGAGCCGGCTCGACCAGGTAAATATCGCGTATGACGCACGCCTGGGCGATGTCCAGCGCGTGCAGCAGTCGGCCGGCACGCGGCCCAACGGCACGCCTGCCCCTTCGGGCAGCCCGATCGAATGGCACGGCAACCAGAACCTCGAAGGCGGCTTCAATATCGTGCTCCCGGACGTCAACGCAGTGGAAGATGGCACCCGCTATCCGCGTGTGGCCCCGGCCGATACGCTGGCCAATACGGGCAGTCTGTCGAGCGAGCCCAACGAGGGCTGGTTGATCGGCTATGGCACCAGCTGGCACTTTGGCCTGAGCTTTGGCGACAACGGCCCGCAGGGTTATGGGCTGGTCAGCTACAGCCAGTCCGATGATGCCGAGTCCGACCATTTCGACGACCAGGATCAGCGGTATTCGAACAAGAATTACCGCACGCTGCTTTATCGCCAGGCCGATATTACCGCCGATCCCAATCTGGAAACGGAAACCATCGAAGCCACCGTCGACACGCAATAGTCGGTGACATGGCCCGGTGCGCAACAGCGCGCCGGGCTTTTTTCGGGGACTTTTACCGTATCCGCTCAGTACCCCGTCCAGGTACGGCCCCGGCTTGGGCTTTGCGCATGGGGTCGGCTAGAATCGCTGCCCTGCCCGCTCGCGCTGGCCGCGGGTTTTTCCGAATGCCCGGTAAGGAGACAAAGTGAACATTCTGCTGGGTGTATCGCGCGCGATCGACGGTTTTTCCACCTTCGTCGGCCGCCTGATGTGGTGGCTGACCATCGCCATGGTGCTGCTCGGCGCCTATAACGTGATTACCCGCTATCTGGGCCAGTATCTCGGCGTGCAGCTGTCGGCCAACGTGTATCTCGAGCTGCAGACCTATGCCTTCGATCTGATCTTCCTGCTGGGCGCAGCCTATCTACTGCGTGAAGACGGCCATGTGCGTGTGGATATCGTCTACAGCCGGCTGGGCCCACGGGCCCGGGCGTGGATCGATATCTTCGGCACGCTGTTCTTCCTGGTGCCGTTCTGCGTTTTCGGGCTGTATTTCTGCCTGGGCTATGTCGAACGCTCCTGGGCAGTGATGGAACAAAGCCCCAACCCGGGCGGGCTGGCCCGCTACCCGATCAAGACCGTCATGCTGGTGGCGTTCGCGATGCTCATCCTTCAGGGCATTAGCGAGCTGATCAAGAATATTGCCTATCTGGCCCGCGAGCCCGGCTTCGCCGAGAACGAAGCCCACCGCGCCACCCAGGAAACCGAGGGCCTCTAGGCCAGCCGTCCATGCGCGCATACCCCGACTACAGGCTCTGACCGTGGATTACCTCGCTCTCTGGATGTTCGCGACCGCGATCGGCCTGTTGCTGATCGGCTATCCCGTGGCCTTCACGCTGGGCGGCACGGCCGTGCTGTTCACCCTCATCGGCAGCGACATGCTCCCGGACATGGGTATTGCCCTGCCGTGGGAGCCCGCGTTTCGCATGGCCCGCCTCAATATCCTGCCGGGGCGTATCTTCGGCAACATCATGGACAACTACGAACTGGTCGCCGTACCGTTCTTCGTGTTCATGGGCGTGATGCTGGAAAAATCACGCCTGGCCTCCGACCTGTTGCAGACCATGGGCCTGCTGTTCGGACGCGTACGCGGCGGCCTGGCGATTTCCGTGGTGGTGGTCGGCACCCTGCTGGCGGCGTCGACCGGCGTTGTCGGCGCCTCGGTGGTCACCATGGGCGTACTCGCCCTGCCGGTGATGCTCAAGTACAACTACGACAAGGGTCTGGCCTCCGGTACGGTCGCCGCTTCGGGCACGCTCGGCCAGATCGTGCCGCCCAGCATCGTGCTGATCATCCTCGGCGATCAGATGCAGGTCTCGATTGGCGATCTGTTTCTGGGCGCACTGATCCCGGGCATCCTCCTGGCAGGCCTGTTCGTTCTCTGGATCATCTACGTGGCGCTGCGCCATCCGGAACGCGCACCGGCGTTGCCTGCCAGCGAACGCGCGATCAGCCGCGGCCATCTTATCGGACGCGTGCTGGTGATGATGGCGCCGCCGTTGGCGTTGATTCTTGTCGTGCTGGGTACGATCTTCGCCGGTATTGCCACGCCGACGGAAGCCGGCGCCATGGGCGCTCTGGGCGCAACATTGCTGGCTGCGATCAACCGCCGTCTCAACTGGCAGAGCCTGCGCGCGGTGATGGATCAGACCGTCAAACTCACGGCCATGGTCTTCATCATTCTGCTGGGCGCAACCGCGTTCACCATGGTGTTTGCATCGCTGGGCGGTCCGCAGCTGGTCGAGGAGATCCTGCTCGATCTACCCGGCGGCGCGCTTGCCTTCCTGTTCTTCACGATGCTCACCATCTTCGTGCTGGGCTTTTTCGTGGACTTCATCGAGATCAGCTTTATCGTGGTGCCGGTGATCACCCCGATCGCCATCCAGCTGGGCATCGACCCGCTCTGGTTCGCGGTCCTGATTGCAGTCAATCTGCAGGCCTCGTTCCTTACCCCGCCCTTCGGCTTCGCGCTGTTCTATCTCAAGGGCGTAGCGCCGCCCGAGATCCGTACTGTCGATATCTATCGCGGCGTGGTGCCCTTCATCTGCCTGCAGCTGTTCGCGATCGTACTGCTGTGGCTGTTCCCGCAACTCGTGCTCTGGCTGCCGCAGCTCAGCAACGCCGTTCAATAGCGGGCCGGGCTCTCTCCCAAGCAAGGCGGTACTGCCGCATGCCGCAACGCTGGCCGAAAGCGGCCGATCGCTTACCCGAAACAGCCACGAAAAAAGCCGCGCTGCCCGGCCGAGCAGCGCGGCTTGATCTGTCTTCGACGTGGCCTTCTGCGGGCTAGCTCAGATCGCCGTTGATATAGCGCAGGAAGTTGTACTCGCTGACGTCGGTCCAGGCCCGCACCTCGTCGCGAAAGCCCTGCCACTGATCGTAGACCTTGGCGTAGAGCTTGTTCTTGTCGGCATGCTCCTGCTGGATTTCGTCGGTATAGCCCTTGAGCACGTCGAGCACGTCGGAGGGGAAGGTGCGCACCTGGGCACCGCCGGCGATCAGGCGCTTGAGCGCCGGTCCGTTGCGGGCCATGTACTGGGCAAACATGCGTTCGTTGGCGGCTTTGGCGGCCACCGGGATCGTCTCGCGAATATCCTTGGGCAGGTCCTTGAAGATATCGTTGTTCACGTACAGGCCGAGGGTGGCGCCGGGCTCGGCCCAGCTGGGCATGTAGTAGTACTTGGCCGCCTTGTGCAGCTGCAGGATTTCGTCGTCATAGGGGCTGACCCAGTCGGCCGCGTCGATCACGCCGCGCTCGAGCGCGAAATAGACCTGGCCGCCCGGCAGGTTCTGGATATTGACGCCGGCGCGGGCCATGACTTGCCCGCCCACGCCGGGAAAACGCATTTTCAGGCCCTTGAGGTCCGCAGGCGAGTTGATTTCCTTATTGAACCAGCCGCCGGTCTGACCGCCCGTGTTGCCGGCCAGGAATGCCACCATGTTGCTGCGGGCGTTGAGCTCGTTCCAGAGGTCGCCACCGCCGCCTTCCTCGATCCAGGCGTTCTGCTGCTGGCCGGTCAGGCCGAACGGCATGGAGGTGAAAAACGCATGGGTCGGATCCTGGCCGATGTAGTAATAGGAGGCCGTATGCCCCATGGCAAAGGCGCCACTGGAAACAGCGTCGAATACTTCCAGTCCGCCAACCTGTTCGCCGGCGGCAAACACCTCGACCTCCACATCGCCGTCGGTGGCGTATTCGATGGAACGACCGATGTACTCGGCGGTACCGTAGAGCGTATCGATCGACGACGGCCAGGACGTGACCATGCCCAGGCGATACTTCTTGTTGCGCGCGATCGTCATGGGCGAAAAGACGGTACTCGCGGCCGCAACAGCGCCGGCCGCGCCGGTTAGAAACTGACGACGTTTGATGCTCATGGCTCCCCTTTGCTCGGCCACGGCTCGTTAGACGAGCCGGCCGTTTGCCTGCTTATGAATTTGTTATGTTCGGCCCGTACCGCGTTGCACGATCACGCAAAAGCGCCGATCCTGCCAGATTGCCGCAAAATCCGGCCCGCGAAAAGTCGACCAAGGGTTGATGTGCTCGCGAGCACGGACATCATTAATGCCTGAACCAGAAAAGCTGACCGGGCGGGCACCCGGTGGTGGCCTGTTTGCCGATCGCCTCGCCGCCGTCGGCGGTGGCGCGCGTGCTTTCTTGCAGGCAATTTATCAAGCCGGAAAACATCCACTTTCATGCCGGGCCGATAAGCACGGCCAGCGCGGCGTCAGATACGCGGGCCACCGCCCTGCTTGCGCCAGTAGGTGATCAGCCCGAAGCCGAACGCCATACCGCCCAGATGCGCGAAATGGGCGACGCCGGCCTGGGTGCCGGTCACACCAAAGAACAGTTCCATGGCGCCGTAACCGATCACCAGCCATTTCGCCGTCATTGGAATCGGCGGGATGAGCAGCATCACCCGGGCGTTCGGAAACATCATGCCGAAGGCCAGCAACACGCCGAACAAGCCGCCCGAGGCGCCCACCGTGGGCACCGGCTGCCCCGGCGACATCACCGCCAGCGTCAAAACCTGGGTGATGCCGGCGCCGACGACACAAACCAGGTAATAGATCAGAAAGCGCTGGCCGCCCCAGACCTGTTCGATCACGCGGCCGAACATCCACAGGCCGAACATGTTGAAGAACAGATGACCAAAACCGCCGTGCAGAAAACCGTAGGTCAGCAGTTGCCAGATTTGAAAGCCAACGCTGCCTACCCCCGCTGACGTACGCACCGGATAGTCGCCGAAAGGCCACAGTGCGAAGTACTGCATGACCGGCTCATGCGCATACATCAGCAACAAAAAACCCAGCCCGTTCGCGATCAAGAGCCATTTGATCATCGGCGGCACGCTGGAAACGGCAAACGGGTCCTGTCGCATCGGCAGGCAAGCTCGGCTGGCAATTAAACCCGCCAAGCATACCGCATCGTCTTTTGTGGGCGCACGGCACGCGACTCCGCCCACCCGCGCGCGCATAAAAAAACCCGGCGCTGCACTGGGCAGCGCCGGGTCCATACACGCTCGGTCGAGCGTTTACCGCAACAGGTACAGGAAGTGCAGATGCTTCTCGTACTGGTCGAGGATATCGCCGATGAGCTGATCCTTGGTATAGCCCACGACGTTGTACTGCTGACCGCCTTCACGCAGGAAGACCTCGGCACGGAAGTGCTCGCGTTCCTTGGCCTTCTGCTGCTCTTCGCGGCGGGTCAGCGCACCCATGTAGAACGTGGGCGCGGTGAAGCGACGCGCACGCACGCCGTAGACGAAGTCGATCTCGGCGCCGTGGTCGACGTCCAGATAGCAACGATCATCCTCGACGCTGATCTTGGTGCTCATGCCGCTTTCCTCGAACTGCTTCGACACGGCCTCCATGGCCGGCTGAACCACGTTGGTCAGGAAAGCGTCCACCTGCTTGCGGCGCGGCGAGCTCACCAGCGTCTGCAGACGATTCTGCCAGCTGCCGCCGCCGAAGCCGGCAACGTTGGAGGGCGTGTTCATGGCATGACGCAGGCTGTCCTGCTTGACCAGCTCGACACTCAACGACCGGTACAGGCAGTACGCCATCACCAGCAGCATGACGGTGATCGGCAGCGCAGACGCCAGCGATGCCGCCTGCAACGCGCCGATACCGCCCGCAGCCAGCAGCACGATGGCTACCACGCCTTCCAGCACGGCCCAGAAGATACGCTGCCATACCGGCGGCTCGTCGCCATCCTTGGCGGTGAGAATATCGATGACCAGCGAGCCGGAGTCGGACGAGGTCACGAAGAAGGTCACCACCAGCAGGGTACCGAGAATCGAGGTCAGCCAGGTGAACGGGAACTGTTCGAGGAAGACGAACAGCGCGGTCGACGTGTTCTCGTCGACGGCGTCGAGGATGGTGCTCATGCCGTCGACCATGATCATGTGCAGCGCGCCGTTGCCGAAGGCGGTCAGCCACAGGAAGGTGGCACCGACCGGCACGATCAGTACGCCGAGCACGAACTCACGAATCGTGCGGCCACGCGAAACGCGCGCCACGAACATGCCCACGAACGGCGACCAGGAAATCCACCAGGCCCAGTAGAACAGCGTCCAGCCGCTCATGAAGCTCTGGGTTCCTTCGTTGCCGGTATATACCCAGGAATTAAACGTCATGTCCACCACCGAGGACATGTAGTTGCCGATGTTCTGGATAAACGACTGGAAGATGAACAGCGTCGGCCCCATCACGATTACGAACAGCAGCAGGGCAGCCGCCAGCCACAGGTTGAGTTCGGACACGCGACGGATGCCGCCATCGAGGCCGAGCACGACCGACGTCGTGGCCAGGCCAGTGATGATGGAGATGAGAACGATCTGGGTGGTCAGACCTTCCGGCACGTCGAACAGGAAGTTCAGGCCGGAGTTGACCTGCTGGGCACCAAAACCCAGCGACGTGGCCACGCCGAAGAGCGTGCCGAAGACCGCCAGCACGTCGATCGTATGGCCGATGGGGCCATAGATACGCTTGCCGATGAGCGGATAGAGCGCCGAGCTCATGCGCAGCGGCAGATCGCGACGGAAGCTGAAGTAGGCCAGACACAGGCCCACGACCGCATAGATCGCCCAAGCGTGCACACCCCAGTGGAAGAAGGTGATGCGCATGGCCGAGCGCGCGGCCTCGGCGGTCTCGGCGGTACCTTGCGGCGGGTTCGTGTAGTGCATGACCGGTTCGGCCACGCCGTAGAACATCAGGCCGATGCCCATGCCCGCGGAGAACAGCATCGCGAACCAGGACACATAGCTGAAGTCCGGTTCACTATGGTCGGGGCCCAAGCGGAACTGGCCGAAGCGCGACAACGCCAGCACGATACAGAACACCAGGTATACGCCGACAGCGCCCAGATAAAGCCAGCCGAACGTATCGATCAGCCAGGTCTGCATCCCGCTAAAGAAGTCGTTGGCCTTGTCCGGAAAGACCGCGCCGAATACGACGAGTACGGCGATGACCGCCACCGATGGAAAAAATACAGGCGGATTGATGCCCGCCTTCGTAGGTTGATCGCTATCGCTCATGCGCTTCTATAATCGTGAATTCCCTCCCATATCTATAACACGACTGTCGTTCATTAACGACAGCTTAATCAGAACGAAAGCGTCGCAAGAATGGGCACAAATACTGATGGCGCCTACAATCCAGCGGGATTGCCGAAGCGTGCAGTAAACACGAATTCACGCAACGCCCGTCGCTCCCGAGGCTTGGTATCGCGCTCGATAAGCGCCTGATTCATGTGGCTCGAAGTCTCGCGGTAGCCGATGGCCAAAGCGGTGAAGGCCTCGGCATGGTCCGGGATGTCGAACGCGATCCGCGCCGCATCCGGATCGAGCCCGATCATCTGATGCACGAACAGCTTGCGCGTGGTGGCCTCGGTCGCGATATTGGCCGAAGCCAGGCCCAGGTCGTGCTCGGCAGCCTTGTTCGGCTCACCGGTGCGCGTAAACGTACGTACCACCAGGCCCAGCGCCAGAACCGGCGCATTCTGGGCCCAGGCGCGGTTGCCTTCGACCAGGCATTCGAGAATGCGTGCATGGGTGTCGTCCTGGCCTTTCACACCGACGATATAGCGCCAGGGCTGCTCGTTGTAGGACGACGGTGCCCAGCGGGCGGCCTCGAACACGCTGGCCAGATCCTGCATGGGCACCGGTTTGTCGCTAAAGGCATAGGGGCTCCAGCGCACGGCAAGCGTGTTGTGGATGCTGTGATCGGTCGCTGCGTTCTTGGTCATGCCCCTATCCTTGCGATTGTGTCGGCGTATGTCGCGACTGTGTCAGAGGCTCAGCGCCGTGGCCAGTCGGGCTACCTTTTCGCCCTGATAGCGCGCGATCGAGAGTTCCTTGTCGCTGGGCTGGCGCGAGCCGTCACCACCGGCATAGGTCGACGCGCCGTAGGGCGAGCCACCGCGCAGTTCGGAAATATCGAACAGCTCCTGTGCACCCGCATAGTCGACGGGCACGATCAACATGCCGTGGTGTGCCAGCGTGTTCCAGAACGAGGTGATGGTGGTTTCGTTGCCGGCACCGGTGGCGCTCGATGTGAATACACTGCCGAACTTGTTCACCAGCTTGCCGTTGGCCCAAAGGCCGCCGGTCTGGTCCAGGAACGTGCGCATCTGGCCGGCCATGTTGCCAAAGCGCGTAGGCGTGCCGAACACGATGGCGTCGTAGTCGGCGATTTCGCCCGGTTCGGCCACCGGCGCCGATTGATCGATCTTGGCGCCGGCGGCTTCCAGCGCCTCGTCGCTCATGGTCTCGGGCACGCGCTTGAGCGTGACCTCGACGCCGTCGACGCTCTTGGCGCCCTCCACGACTGCGTTGGCCAGCGTCTCGATATGGCCATACATCGAGTAATAAAGCACCAGTACCTTTTTCATCACAAACTCCTTGTTAGGTCGTGTACGTGCGGCATCGCTTGCCGCTCACCGGCCTCGTCGCCGGGCGCGAGTCACGATTGACAACCACCCATATACGACTCGGCTTGACTGCAGCCAACATAAAGCCGTGCTGCGCGCGAAGAAAGCGAAGCCTTTTGGCATACTCATTCAAATTTTCTGACTGATATCGTCTTTCGTGAGCGCTCAAGGTTTGCCGGTTCGGCTCGAAGCACTGGAAACGCTGGATGCGATCGACCGCTACGGCAGCTTTGCGGCAGCGGCCGCATCGCTGTATCGGGTGCCGTCGGCCATCTCCTACACCATCAGCCAGCTTGAAACAGATCTCGGCCTCGCCGTGTTCGATAGAAGCGGGCATCGCGCCGTACTCACGCCGGCCGGACGGCTTCTGCTCGAGGAAGGCCGTCGTATCCTCACCGCCAGCCGCGAACTGGGCGCTGCCGCGCAGCGGCTGGCCGACAACTGGGAGCCGGAGCTGCGCATCGCTCTCAACGGCCTCATTGCCCCCGCTGAACTCTGGCCGGCGCTGGCCGACTTCCATCGCGCCCATCCGGCGATCGATGTTCGTATTCGCGAGGAAATCCTCGGCGGCACCTGGGAGGCGCTCATCGAAGACCGCGTCGATCTCGCCATTGGCGTGGCCGATCCGCCGACCAAGACCGGCATCCAGCGTGCGCCGTTCAAGGCTGTGGACTTCGTGTTCTGCTGTGCGCCCGATCATCCACTCGCCGGTCACACACAGCCACTCGCGGACGATGCGCTGCGTATTCACCGGGCCGTAGTGGTTGCGGACAGCGCTCGTACGCTCACGCCGCGCAGCGCCGGCCTGCTGGACGGCCAGCCGCGGCTGACCGTCGCCAGCATGCACAGCAAGATAGACGCGATCGAACAGGGACTCGGCGTGGGCCACTGCCCGAGCGGCTGGGTAAGCGAGCGGCTGCACGATGGCCGGCTGGGCGCCTGCGAACTGGCGATCCCGCGCGAGCCGCACCCGTCCTATCTGCTATGGAAAAGCACCGCCGGCGGGCGCGCGCTGAAGTGGTTCATCGATCGGCTTTCGATTGCGCGTTAGCCGCGACTGGCCGCCTGCCGCCGTCGATCAGTTGATGCCGCGCGCTTCGCAGATACGCTCGTAGGCCGCGCCGATCTCGCGCGTTTTCTCCTCGGCCATCTCGCGCATGCTCTCGGGCATGCCCTTGGCAGCGAGCTTGTCCGGATGGTTCTGGCTCATCTGGCGGCGATAGGCTTTCTTGACTTCGCTATCGCTGGCCGAGGAATCCACGCCGAGCACGGCATAGGCCTGTTCGATCTGCTCCTTCGGATCCACGCCCGCTTTCGAGCCCATGCCGTCGCCGGAGGCGCGACCGGGCCCGCCGCCGGAGAGCATCGCCTCGAGCTGGCGGATTTCCATTTCCGACAGGCCCAGTGCGCGGGCCACGCGCATGAGCATGTCGTGCTCGGCGTTGCTGACCTTGCCGTCGGCTGCGATCGCGGCAATCTGCACCTGCAGAAACATCTGGTGCAGCGCACGCTGGCCGCGCGCAACCTTGCGAAAGCGTGCGACCTCGCCGTCGAGATCGAAATCATCGGCCTTGCCGCGATTGAACGAGGCCCGTGCCTGCGCCTTCTGCTCGTCGTTGAGCCGCAGCTTGGCGAACAGATCCTCGGCCACGCGAATCTCGTCGCGGGTGACCTGGCCATCGGCCTTGCACAGCGCGCCCATGACCGCGAACGTGGAATCCAGAAACTGGGCGCGTATGGTGCCCAGCGCGCCCTTGAGCAGGGTCATGGCCAGCATCTGCGCGCCGGCAAAACCCAGAACGCCGCCCAGCAACACGCCAGGAAAACCCAGTATGGCGCCGCCGATGACGGCGCCGATGATCATTGCGATAAGCATGGGCGTAATTCTACCTGCAGCGCACGTAATGTGCTCAGGCGCACCGGCCGAACGCGGCGGCCCTTGTCGTCATGTATTTGTCATCGCAATGTCACATTGACGGCACAAGGTGTGCATCGGCCGCAGACTGCGGCATCGATCACCCATTGCATTCACGAGCGCCGGGGACCTGTCATGTCGCGTTTCGCTATTCGTTTCATTCTTGGCACCGGCCTGATGGTCGCGCTGATGGCAGTGGTCGGCTGTGCCGGCGTACGCCAGCTCGATACCGGCACGCAGGCGGGCGCGGCCAGCGCCGAACTGTTCGTCCCCTACCAGTTCCAGGTGCAGGCGATCGACGGCACCGTGCTTCGCGAAAATTTCTATACCTTCGACGGCCGCGATCAGACCCTGCGCCTTGCGCCCGGCGAGCACGAACTCGTTTTACGTTACTTCGATCTGATTCAGAACAACGAGGATCGCACCGACGACTACGCCCGCGTGCTCTCGGAGCCGATCACCGTCAGCTTTACCGCCCGCGCGAACAGCCAGTACGCGGTCACCGGCGACCGGCCGGCCACGCCCAGCGCCGGTGAAGCGTTTGCTGCCAATCCGACCCTGACCATCGAAAATCGCGCCAGCGGCGATACCGTCAGCGGCGACGTGGCCGTGGCCGAACCGGAAATCGAAACCATCCGCCGCGGCAATACCGTCTTCGCCCCCGTGGGCAAGACCCCGGCCGCCAGCGCGGACGCGCCGCAGCCGGCACCGGAGAACGCGCCGCCGCAGTCGCTGCAGATGCTCAAGTACTGGTGGAACACCGCCAGCCAGGCCGAGCGCGATCGCTTCGAGGCCTGGCGCAAGCAAAGCGCGCAGTGATGGGCCTGGGCAACTCGAACGGCGGCGATTATCCGATGGCTGCCTCGACCACCTCGCCATCGCCCAGCACGAACACGCGCTCGCCTGCGGCCGGCGAAATACGCTGGCCGCCGGCAAAGCTGCAGAACGCCGGCAGCATCAAGCCGTCGGCATGGCGCCAGAACACGGGCGCGCGCAGCCGTTCGCGGCCCGCGCCCAGATGAACCACCGGGTGCACGTGGCCGGCGAGCACCGGCCCGCGCCTGTCTGCCTCGGGTTCGTGGCGTAGCACGAAAGGCGACTCGAACAGGCTGCCGGCGTGCCAGCGCAGGTCGCAGTCGATAGGCAGGCACTCACCGCGGTCGTGGTTGCCGCGGGTCACGATCATCTCCACCTGCGCATGCTGCTCGCGCCAGGCGGCAAAACGGGCCAGCCACGGGGTATCCGCGGCAGGCGGCGCATGTACGAAATCGCCCAGCACGATCAGCCGCTTTGCCTGCGTTTCGGCAAGGGCCCTGCCCAGACGGGCCAGATCCGTATCGGTCGTGCCGCTGGGCACGCCCAGGCCCTGCTTGCGGAATACGCCGGCCTTGCCGAAATGGGTATCGGCCACGAACAGGGTCGAACGGGCCGGCCAGTACAGGCTGTGATCGCCGCGCAGACACAGCCGCTCCCTGGCCAGTTCCAGCTCGACCTGTTGGTTTGCGCGAGGGCGTTCAGCGCTTAGCGACATGGCGTTTCAACAGTCCGCAAATACCGGCGAAAGAAGCCATGATATCGGCTGCGCTCAAGCGAGCAGCATGTCTGCGAACGGCCCGCAGAAGTTGGGTCCGGCTTTCAGCGCTTTCCTATCCGTCTTCGCATTTGCGCGCCTTGCGTTCATTCGCGCACCGCTTTCGTCGGCTTATCCGCGGCTTTTTCCAGTTGCACGGTCATGCGCTCGACCCGGTCGCGCCAGGATTCGTTCGACACCTGGCTGGCCACCCGCTCGACCCAGAGCGGAAAACCCAGCGGCGTAAGCCGCGGCGGGTTGGCCACGCACAGCGACTGATCCGCGATGCGTTCAAGTGCGGCAGACACCCGATTGAACTCCAGCTCGCGTTCCAGCACTTCGCGCCGGGCCTGATCGAGCAGCAGATTGCCCGCGTCGTAGCGGGTGAGCACATCGAAGACCAGCCCGCTGGAGGCCTGTACCTGACGCGCGCTCTTGTGCGCGCCCGGGTAGCCGGAAAACACCAGGCCCGCGATACGGGCGATATCGCGAAACGCGCGCTTGGACAGCTCGGCCGCGTTCAGGCAGGCCAGCAGATCGTCGACGAGATTGTCGGGCGAGAGTGCCGCGCGCAGCTCGGCCTGGCTGAAATCGACCTTGTTGCGGGTGACGAGTTCGAAGCCGTAATCGTTGACCGAAAACCGGAACGAGGCCTTGTGAATACGCGCGAGTCGCCAGGCCACCAGCGCGGACAGACCTTCATGGGCCAGGCGGCCGGCAAACGGATAGAAGAACCAGTGCCGGCCTTCGCGGCTGGTGACATGCTCGATGAGCAGCTCGTCGGCGGCCGGCAACGCCGACCAGCGGCGCTGGATTTCCAGCAGATCGCGGATCGCGGCCAGCTCCGGCTCGCGATAATCGTTGTCGCGGGCGGCTTCCAGCAGGCTACGGATGGCATCGGCCAGGGTGCCGGAGATTGCCATGCGCCCGCCGGCCCAGCGCGGCACCTGCCGGTTCTTGCGCGTGGCCGCTTTCACGTAGGCGGTGAGTTCGCGTACGCGCACCAACTCCAGCAGGCGTCCGGAAAACAAAAACACGTCGCCCGGCTTGAGCTGGGCGATGAAGCGCTCTTCGACCGTGCCCAGACGCCCGCCTTTCATGAAGCGCACGCTCATGGCCGCATCCGAGGTGATCGTACCCATGGTCATGCGATGACGACGGGCGATACGCCGATCCGTTACCTGCAGTCGGCCGTCGATGCGCTCGACGCGCTGGAACTCGGGATAGGCCGACAGCGCCGCGCCGCCACGGGTGACGAAATCCAGCGTCCATTGCCATTCGATATCGGATAGATCGCGATAGGCCCGGCTGCTGCGTACTTCGGCGAGCAGCGCGTTTTCATCCACGCCGCCCTCGCGCGTGCTGCCCAGCGCGCGGGTCACGATATGCTGGGACAACACGTCGAGCGCGCCGGTCAGCGGCGTGCGCGCTTCAATATCGCCGGCCAGCGCCTTGCGTCTCGCGGCGGCGATCTCGACCAGTTCGAAGGCATGGGTGGGCACACAAAGAATACGGCTGGCCGCGCCCGGGCGATGGCCGGAACGCCCGGCCCGCTGCAGCAGTCGGGCCACGCCCTTGGGGCTGCCAATCTGGATGACCTGATCGACCGGCGAGAAATCCACCCCCAGATCGAGGCTTGAGGTGGCCACCACGCAGGCCAGGCGCCCGTCGGCGATCATCGCCTCGACCTGTTCTCGCAGGCCGCGATCGAGCGAGCCGTGATGCAGCGCGATGCGTTCCAGCCAGTCCGGGCGGGCACGCAGCAGCGCCTGGTGCCACAGCTCGGCCTGGGAGCGGGTATTGGTGAACAGCAGCGTGGTTTCGGCGGCTTCCAGGGCTTCGATCACCGGCTCGACCAGGCGTGTGCCCAGATGCCCGGCCCAGGGGAAACGTTCGATCGTGGCCGGAATGAGCGCGTCGATACGGGTTTCGGCCGGGACCAGGCCACGGATTTCGCGCGCGGCGCGGCCGCCGGTGAGCGCATCCGCGGCCTCGTCGATATTGGCCAGCGTCGCCGACAGCCCCCAGGTGCGCAGATTCGGACGCAGGCTGCGCAGCCGTGCCAGCGCCAGCTCGAGCTGTACGCCGCGTTTGGTGGACAACAGTTCGTGCCATTCGTCGACCACCACGCCGTCGAGCTGGCCGAACAGCGTTTCGTGGTCGGCATAGGAGAGCAGCAGCGCCAGACTCTCCGGCGTGGTGACCAGCGCACTCGGCAGCTTCTTGCGCTGGCGGGCCTTGATATGGCTTTTGGTATCGCCGGTGCGCTGCTCGACGGTCCAGTTCAGGCCCAGTTCGGCCGCGCTTGCGGCCAGATGCGCCGTGGTATCGGCCGCCAGCGCACGCAGCGGCGTAATCCAGAGCAGGGTCAGGCCCGGCGTCGCGTTCGGATCGTCGCTTCGGGCCAGCCAGTCGCCGAGTGCGGCGAACCAGGCCGCCAGGGTCTTGCCGGTGCCGGTCGGTGCATGGATCAGGCCCGACTCGCCGGCAGCATAGGCTGCCCAGGCCTCGCGCTGGAAATCGAATATCTGCCAGTCGCGGGCGGCGAACCAGCCCTCGATGCGCGCCTCGGCCGGCCCCATTCAGCCGCGCTTGCCGGGGTTCCAGCGTGCGGCCACCGCCCGCGCCTGTTCGGCGACCCAGGGAAAGCGACGCTCGAAGCGACGCAGCTGTTTCTGCACCCAGATCGAATACGGCGCCAACAGAATCGCCGAGATAATCAGAAACAGCACGCCCTGCAGAATCGGCAGCACCAGCCCGGCGATCCCCAACAGAAAGAAGAACACGCCCAGACCGATACGCACATAGTCGCGCCAGGTCATGTCCGCGAAGCGAATTCGCGTGGGTTCGGGCTCGGGCGACTGATTCGACGATTGCGGTGCGGTCATGACACCCGCCACGGAGTTGCACAGCTCATTCGATACGTTCCTCGATGGGTAGCAGCGCCTTCACGCCGTCGAGCGTGTCGGCGTCTTCGATACGCTTGTCGTGTCGCCAGCGCGCGATACGCGGAAAGCGTACGGCAATGCCGGACTTGTGGCGGTTGGACGCCTGAATGCCCTCGAAGTGCAATTGGAATACGTGGGTGGGCTCGACCGAGCGTACCGGGCCGAAGCGCTCGCGCGTATTGCGGCGGATCCAGTGATCGACCTGGCCGATCTCTTCGTCGGTGAGCCCGGAATAGGCTTTTGCGAAGGGCACCAGATTGTCGCCGTCCCAGACCGCGAAGGTGTAGTCGGTGAGCAGGTTCGAGCGCCGACCGCTGCCGGGCTGGGCATAGAGCAGCACGGCATCGATGGAATACGGGTCGACCTTCCATTTCCACCAGTCGCCGCGGGTGCGCCCCACCCGATACGGCGAGTGTGCGCGCTTGAGCACGAAGCCTTCAGTGGCGAATTCGCGGCTGCGCTCGCGCAGGGCGGCGAGTTCGTCCCAGCCGGTGGATTCGACGTTCGCGGACACCGCGATCCGGGCATCGGTATCGAGCCCCTCGATCAACGAGGCCAGCTTCGCGCGGCGCTCTTCGATCGGCGACTCGCGAATATCGGTGCCGTCGTATTCCATCAGGTCGTAGGCCAGAAAGCGCACCGGATGCTTGGCCTGCATCTTCGCCGACGGCTTGAGCCGGCCGATACGCCGCTGCAGGCGCGCAAACGGCAGCGGCCGCGGCTCGCCCTCGGCCCAGGCCAGAATCTCGCCGTCGAGCACACAGCCATCGGGCAGATCGGCCGCGGCCGCTTCGAGCTCGGGGAAACGGCCCTCCATGAGGTCTTCGCCGCGCGACCAGATATGACACTGGCCCTGGCGACGGATGAGCTGGGCGCGTATGCCGTCCCATTTCCATTCCGCATGCCAGTCGCTGCGCGCGCCCAGATCGGCCATCGCTTCGATCGGCGCCTGTTCGATCGGCGACGCCAGGAAGAACGGGTACGGCTGGGCAGCGTCCTCGCCCCGATCTTCCGGGTCGATCAGGCGTTCGAAGAACTGCGGCGTGGGCTGCCAGCGGCCCATCAGTCGATGGGCGATCCGTGCGGGCTCGATAGCGGCCGTCTCGGCCAGCGCCCGGGTGACCAGCCGCCGCGACACGCCCACGCGAAACGCGCCGGTGAGCAGCTTGTTGAGGGTGAAGCGCGCATCGGTGGGCAGCTCGCGCCAGAAGCCGATGATACGGGCCTTGCGCTCGTCGTCTTCCAGATCCCGCAGCGGCAGAATGCGTTGCTCTACCCAGTCGTGCAGGGCGATATCCAGGCCGGCATCGCCGGTTTCGATTTCATCGAGCAGCAGGGTGACGGTTTCGGCCAGATCGCCGACCGCCGAATAGCTTTCCTCGACCAGCCAGAGCGGCATGTCGATCGCCTCGGCCGTCCATTCGCGCAGCCGCGCGGAGGGAATCAGCCGCTTGATACGCCGGCCGCACAGAAACGACACCGCCCAGGCCGCATCCGCCGCAGGGGCGGACGCGAAATAGTCGCGCATGGCCGCAATCTTGTCGTTGGTCGCGGTACTGGCATCCAGACGCGTGTACAGCGCGGTGAATCGACGCACGGCTAGCGCCCGGCCGCGGCGCGCCGTGGCACGGTCCGGGTGCAACGCCAACCACTGACAGGGCGCGTCATCGGCCGGTCATCACGGGCGCAAGAACGTCTTTGCTGTCGCGTCAAAGACTTGGCCCTCAGCGGTTGAGGTCTGGCGCGCGGGTTGCATAACGTGGTCACTCCATTTGAAAAGATTGCGGCGAGACGCCGTATACCGGCGGCACCGTGACGGGGACTTTCGTGTATGAAAGAAGCCACTCGCGACAACCCTCTATTCCAGCGCACCCAGGATTTCGGCGCGGCGCCGACCGACGTACGCGAAACCGGCCACTATCAGTACGAATACGTCCACGATTTCGTGGAACGCTGGGACGATCTCATCGACTGGGATGGTCGTGCCGCCAGTGAACGCCATTTCTTCATCGATGTGCTCAAGCGGTACGGCTGCCAATCCGTGATCGATGCGGCCACCGGCACCGGTTTTCATTCCGTACAATTACTCAAGGCCGGTTTCGAGGTCGCCAGTATCGACGGCAGCCCGCAGATGCTCGCCAAGGCCTTCGAAAACGCACGCCAGCGCGGCATGATCCTGTCCACGGTGCACAGCGACTGGCGCTGGTTATCGCGCGACGTGGTGGGACGTTACGACGCGATCATCTGTCTGGGCAACTCCTTCACCCATATCTTCAACGAACACGACCGCCGACGTACCCTCGCCGAGTTCTACGCCATGCTCAAGCATGACGGCATCCTGATCCTTGACCAGCGCAACTACGACGCCCTGCTCGATGGCCAGGCCACGCCCGGTCACAAGTACTACTACTGCGGCGCCGATGTCTCGGCCGCGCCCGAGCATGTCGACGACGGCCTGGCGCGTTTTCGCTATACCTTTCCGGGCGACGAGGTCTATCACCTCAACATGTTCCCGTTGCGCAAGGCCTATGTACAAGCGCTGATGCGCGAAGTGGGCTTTCAATCGGTGACCACCTACGGCGACTTCCAGAGCAGCTACCGGGAAAACGAGCCGGACTTCTTCATCCATGTCGCCGAGAAATCCTATCGGGAAGCCGACCCGGATCGCGAAGCGTACAACTCGTAAGGAGCGCATATGAGCCCGTATTCCCAGGCCGTACGCACGGCCCAGGCCTACTACAACAGCGACGACGCCGAAAACTTCTACTCGCGCCTGTGGGGCGGCGAGGACATCCATATCGGCTTGTACCAGTCAAAGGCCGAAGCCGTGGTCGATGCCAGCCATCGCACGGTCGAACATATGTGCGCGCTGCTGGGCGACGCGCTCGATGGTGCAACCGTGCTGGATATCGGCGGCGGCTACGGTGGTTCGGCCCGCCATATCGCCCGCCGTCACGACGCCGAGGTGGTCTCGCTGAATCTATCCGAAGTCCAGAACGCGCGCGCACGGCGCAAGAACGCCGAACGCGGCCTGGACGATCGCGTAACCGTCGTCGACGGCGACTTTGAAAATATTCCCTTCGACGACGGCCATTTCGATATCGTCTGGTCGCAGGATGCGATGCTGCATTCCGGCAATCGGCAACGCGTGCTCGACGAAGTCGCCCGCGTGCTCAAACCGGGCGGCACGTTTATCTTCACCGACCCCATGCAGGCCGACGACTGCCCCGACGGCGTGCTGCAGCCGGTGCTCGACCGGATACAGCTGGATACCATGGGCTCGCCCGGTTTCTACACCCGAGCGCTGGAACAGCGCGGCTTCAGCCGCCGCGACTTCGAAGACCATACCCGCCAGATACCCCGCCACTACGCCCGAATTCACGAAACGCTGGTCGAGCGCGAGGACGAGCTGCGCGATTCGGCCATCTCCAGGGCCTATATCGACAACATGAAAAAAGGCCTGCAGCACTGGGTGGATGCCGGCGAGGCCGGCCGTCTGGCCTGGGGCATCATGGTTTTCGACAAGCGCTGATCTGGGCCAAGGGGCTTGATTCGGGGGCATTCATCGTCAGCTTTAACTGCATGAAGCAAGAGTCGCTGTGGGCGGCGCTTGTATTGAACTCGCACCTCCAAACACAGGAACCACCGCATGCAACGCTTTCAGGACAAGATCGCCCTGATCACCGGCGCCGGCTCGGGCATGGGCGCGGCCACCGCCAAGCGCCTTGTCGACGAGGGCGCCACGGTCGTGCTCGTCGGCCGTACCCGGGAAAAGCTCGACACCGTGGCCAAGGATCTGCCGGACGCCCAGGTGCATGTGCGCCCGGCCGACGTATCCGACGCCGATGCCGTGAACACGCTGATTGAAGAGGTCGTGGCGACCTGCGGCCGGCTCGATATCCTGGTCAACAACGCGGGTGTGGCCACCCAGAGCCGGATTACCGATACCGACGACGAGACCTGGCGCAAGATCATGTCGATTAACGTCGACGGCGTGTTCCACTGCTGCCGGGCCGCCCTGCCGCACCTGATCGAAAGCCGCGGCAATATCGTCAACACCTCTTCGGTTTCCGGTCTGGGCGGCGACTGGGCGATGAGCGTCTACAACGCCAGCAAGGGCGCGGTGAGCAACTTCACCCGGGCGCTGGCACTGGATCACGGCAGCGACGGGGTACGCGTGAACGCGGTCTGCCCGAGCCTGACCCGCACCGATATGGCCAGCGGCGTGTTCGAAAAGAGCGACCTGCTCGACAAGTTCGCCGAACGCATGCCGCTGGGCGCGGGTGCCGCGCCCGAAGACATCGCCGCCGCGATCGCCTTTCTGGCCAGCGACGACGCCCGTTTCATCAGCGGCGTGAACCTGCCGGTCGATGGCGGCCTGATGGCTTCCAACGGCCAGCCGCCCCAGGTCTGACCCGCGCCGCGCCAACCCACCCGGCCCGGGCCCACCCGGCCACGGGCCGCTACGCAGGCGATCGCGCCGACCAAGGCCGATCGCCTCTTTTTTGCCCGCACGGTACGAAAATATGGCTTTTCGTGCTTAGCTGGCAAAAAGACGCTGCCAATCCGCGTCGCCCGCCACGAGTCGAAGCTGCGCTGGCCGCGAACGCTGCGCTGACCGAGATCGATTTCCACCGAGTCCTGAATGGCCGAACCCGACACCCAATCCAGCGACAGCCACGATTCGACTTCGCTGGGCGCGAGCCCGTTGGTCAAGTGGATGCTGGTCGCATTGTTTGCCTACGCGTCGGTATTCGTGCTGAGCCAGGCCCGCAGCTTTTTCGTGCCCATCGTGCTGGCCTTTCTGCTGTCCATGGTATTCGCCCCGATTCGCCGCGTATTCGACCGGCGGCGGGTGCCGGCGGCGCTGTCGTCGCTGGTGATCGTGAGCGTACTGCTGGTGAGTTTTCTGTTCGCGGTCGCCGCGCTGGCCGTGCCGGCGACCGGCTGGATCGAGAACGCCCCGCGTATCGAACAACGCATCGAACAGCAGCTCGCCGACGTTGCCGGCCCGTTCAGCGCCATCTTCGAGGCCAACGAAAAGCTGCAGTCGATGACCCGCAGCAACACGCCGGACGTTCAAACGGTGGAAATCGAGGGCGAAAGCGCGGCCACCCAAGCCGCGCTGCTCGCGCCCAACATGCTCGCCCAGTTCGTGTTCACGATGGTGCTGCTGCTGTTTCTGCTCGCCTCGGGCGACATGTTCTACGAAAAGCTCGTGCACGTGATGCCGAGTTTCCGCGACAAGCGTCGGGCCGCCCAGATCGCCCACGATATCGAACGCAAACTCTCGCGCTATCTGCTGACCATCACCACCATCAACGCCGGTCTCGGGGTGGCGGTCGCGCTGACGATGTGGGCATTCGGCATGCCCTATCCCGCCGTGTTTGGCGTGATCGCCTTCCTGTTCAACTTCATCCCCTATCTCGGTGCGCTCGGCGGCATCGCGATCGCCGCGATGATTGCACTCATCACCTTCGACTGGGTGGGCTGGGCCTTGATCGTTCCGGGCGTCTATTTCGCGCTCACCACCCTCGAGGGCCAGATCGTGACCCCCTATTTCGTGGGTCGCAGGCTGCGCTTGAATACGGTCATCGTATTCATCACGGTCACGTTCTGGGCCTGGCTGTGGTCGGCCGTGGGGATGATCGTGGCGCTACCGCTGCTCGTGGCCGTCAAGACGCTTTGCGAGCACATCGAAGCGCTGCACAACCTCGGCGATTTCCTGTCCGAACGGCATGCCGAACTCGACGACGTGCGACAGACACCGCCCGAGCACTGACGCGCCGGGACATTCGATTCGGGCGTCGGCCCGTAGACCGCTACGCCGTCTGGTCGAGCCCGGCGTTGTTCTTGTCGAACACCCGATCGGCGCGATAGGAACTGCGCACCAGCGGCCCGGAAACGACTTCCAGGAAACCGCGCGCCAGGCCCCACTGCCGATACTTGGCAAAATCGGCCGGCGGAACATAGCGCTCGACCGGCAAGTGGTTCACGGTCGGCCGCAGATACTGGCCAAAGGTGACGATATCGACGCCGATCGCGGCCAGATCGTCCAGCGTCTGCGCGATTTCATCTTCCGTCTCACCCAGGCCCAGCATCACGCTGGTCTTGGTGAGCACGTCCGGATTGTGCTTCTTGGCGTGCTCGAGCACGTCCAGGGTCTGGCGATAGCCGGCACGGGCATCGCGTACCACGTGGGTCAGACGTTCGACCGTTTCCACGTTCTGGGCGAACACTTCCAGCCCGGAGTCCACCACCTTGTCGACATGTTCGGCCACGCCACGAAAATCGGGGGCCAGCGCTTCCACGCGCACGTTGGGCGTGCGTGCCTTGATCGCCTTCACGCAGTCGGCGTAGTGCTGGGCGCCGCCGTCGGGCAGGTCGTCGCGGTCCACCGAGGTGAGCACGATATAGTTCAGGCCCATGATCTCGACCGAATCGGCACAGTGCTCGGGCTCCTGTGCATCCAGCCAACCACGCGGGTTACCGGTATCCACCGCACAGAAGCGACAGGCGCGGGTACAGGTATCGCCCATGATCATGATGGTGGCGGTGCCATGACTCCAGCACTCGCCGATGTTCGGGCACATGGATTCTTCACAGACCGTGGCCAGCTTGTGCTCGCGCACGTTCTTCTTGACCGCCTGATAGGTATCGCCCGTGGGCAGGCGCGCGCGCAGCCAGTCCGGCTTGCGCCCGATCGGTACGGCCGCGGCGTTCTTGTTCGCCTTCATGCCGTTCTTGATCGCCCGGGTGCCGTTGGGCTTCTGGACCTTGCTGCCCGTAACCACGGGGATGCCTTTGAAATCGCTCATGCCGTCTTCGACCGTCGTTCGTACTGTGTCGCGGACCGATACCGATGATAACACCCGCACCGGCTACGCCTCGCCGGGCGCGCTCAATCCTACGTTGCGGGCGCCGATAACCGTTGCAAGGCCGCGAAGACACGATATTGATCGCGGCCGTTCGCCGGTCAGCCGCCGTACAGCCAGGCCGCTGCTATGATCGCGCCGCCGCGCCCGGCAGGCCGGGTCACGGCAATCTGTCTGTATTGATGCAAGCGAGCACCGTGGCCAGCGAAATCCAAGCCAGCGAAGGGTCGGTCGAAAGCCCGGCCGAAAGGTATTTCAACCGCCTGCTCAGCAGTCGCGCGGGCCGTATCGCCTACCGCTACCGCCGTTTGTTGCCGGTGGCCTCGTTTGCGATGGGCGCGGCCAGCTTCTTTCTGGTCGAACGCCAGGCCGCGCTGGCCCAGTGGGTGACCGCGCTGATGCTGCTGGGCTGGCTGGCGCTGCTGTTCGAAGGCCTGCTGTGCCGCCTGCTCGGCCGCTACTTCGGCGAACGCCTGCCCCAGGCAGCCGTACGCTTTGCCGCCCAGTGCCTGCACCAGGAAACGCTGTTCTTCGTGCTGCCGTTCTTTCTGGCCACCACCACCTGGCTGAGCGGCCAGGCGCTGTTTACCGGCCTGCTGATCGTCGCGGCCGCGGCCTCGACCGTGGACCCGATCTACCTGCACGGTATCGCCGAGCGCCGCTGGCTGTTCCTGGGTTTTCACGGCTTTACGCTGTTTGTCGCACTTCTGACCGCCGGCCCGATCATGCTGTCGCTGACCACCGGCGAAAGCGTTGCCATCGCCTCGGTCGCCATGGGGGTTTGTGCCTTGCCCAGCTTCAACGACGCCGTTCGTGCGCGCCAATGGTGGCGCTGGCTGCTGCTGGCCGCGCTTTCGATCGCGCTCGGCGGCCTCGCCTGGTTCGGCCGCTTCTGGATTCCCCCGGCCACCCTGCGCGCCACCGATATGGCCATCACCCTGCAAGTGGATGCCGATAAGCGCGAGCCCGGCCAAGACCGTACCCACTTCAGCGCCGCCGAACTTTCCGGCGACGGCCTTTATGCCTTCACCGCCATCGCGGCCCCGCGCGGGCTGCAGCAGCAGGTGCTGCATGTCTGGTGGCACGACGGCGAGGTGGTCGATCGTATTCCGCTGGAAATCACCGGCGGCGGCCCGGAAAACGGTTATCGCGCATGGAGCCACAAACTGGCCCTTGGCGACGACCCGACCGGCCACTGGCGCGTGACGGTCATCACCGACGACGGGCAGATGATTGGCGCCCGACGGTTTACGGTGGAGTGACGCGCGCACCGTGTGCCCGCCCGGCGGACCTGAGGCACGGGTTGGGCGCGCAGCAGCACGAAACGCGCCTGTGACGACAGCCACCCCGGGCGAACGGTCAACCGCTAAACAATCCGCGCCTGCGCCAAGCGCTCCACCAACGCCTCGAGCCCGGCCAGATTGCGCGCCGGCGCACACAGGTCGACATGCGGTGACTCGTGCTGCGCGCCCAGGGCGGTACTGAAAAATCGCGGATGACCCATCAGCGGATCGAGCCAGATCAGCGCCCGGCAACGCCCGCGCAGGCGCTTGAGCACGGCCTGCAGACGCTCCGGCTTATCGCTGTCCCAGCCGTCGGAGACGATCATCACCACCGTATTGCGATCGAGCTGATGATCGGCAAACCGATGCATGAAGGTTTCCAGCGCGCTGGCAATACGCGTTCCGCCGGCCCAGTCCTCGACGCTGTCGGGCAGACGCGACAGCCCGGCTTCTACCGAGGCCGAACGCGCCAGCGTATCGGTCACCCGCGACAGCTCGGTACTGAACACATAGCTTTCCACGCTGCGAAACACGCGTGCGAAGGCATGGATGAAGCATAGAAAGAAGCGGCTGTAGGCATCCATCGAATAGCTGACGTCGGCGAACACGACCAGCCGCGGGCGTTCGCGCGGACGATAGCGGCGACGAAACTCCAGCACCTCGCCGCCGCGGGCGATCGCGGCGCGCAGGCTTTTACGCAAATCGATGACGCCGTGCCTGCGCACCCGCCAGCGCCGGGCCGCGCGCCGCGCGAGCTGACGACCGAGGGTGTGTATGAGCCGCTCCATGGCCGCGCGTTCGTCGGCATCGATCGCGGCCAGATCGGCCTGCATGGCCTGACGGGTGGCGCTGGCGCCGCTGCGCGTCTGCTCGCTGCGATCGTCGTCGGGGGTTATAGCTCTTGCCGGCGCCGGTTCGGCCTCGCCGACGCCTTGGGCGGGCTGGCTGCCCTGTTCGTCGCTTTCTGCCTCGATTTTCTCGGCCGTTTCGGCCGGTGACGCGTCGAAGAAACGGGCGAACACGGCGTCGAAACGCGCCCGGTCGGCAGGGGTCTTGGCCAGGCAGGCGCGTAGCAGGCGGGCAAAATCCGAGCGCCGTTGCATCGGCGTGTGCGCCAGCGCCTTCAGCGCATCCGCGCTTTCGGCCGGGCTGACGGTCACGCCCGCTCGCCTGAGCTCATCGGCAAAGGCAGCCACGACGCGGGCCAGCGACCAGTCTTTCATCGCTCGCCGCGATAGGCATCCAGCCGTGTGCGCATGGCGTCGATATCGGCCGCGTCCTTGAACAGCGCGCCGAGCGTGGCGGGCACGCGGCTGTCGTTCAGGTCGGCAACGCCGAGTTCGATCAGCGCCGCGGCCCAGTCCAGCGTTTCGGCCAGGCCGGGCGTCTTGGCCAGGTCCTGTTCCCGTGCCCAGGCGAGGAAATCGGCGACGGTATCGGCCAGGCGCGTATCGATGCCGGGCAGCCGGCGTTCGAGCACGGCCCGCTCCTTGGCGCGGTCGGGGTAGTCGATCCACAAATACAGACAGCGCCGGCGCGTGGCTTCGGCCAGGGCACGGGTGCGGTTGCCGGTGATGACCACCAGCGGCGGCACCTCGGCGCGCACGGTGCCGTACTCGGGGATGCTGATCTGCCAGTCCGACAGAATCTCCAGCAGAAAACTCTCGAAGGCCTCGTCGGCGCGATCGAGCTCGTCGATGAGCAGCACCGGCGGCGGACTGTGGCGCAGGGCTGCCAGCAGCGGACGCTCGAGCAGGAAATCATCAGAATAGAGGTTGGCGCGTAGGCTGTCGGTGGACGCACCGGCCGCTTCCCGTACCCGGATTTCCAGCAGCTGACGCGGGTAGTCCCATTCGTAGAGGGCCTGGGCCGCGTCCAGGCCTTCGTAGCACTGCAGGCGGATCAGCCGTGTATCGAGCGTGGCCGCCAGCGCCTTGGCAATTTCGGTCTTGCCGACGCCGGCCGGGCCTTCCACGAGCAGCGGCTTGTGCAGGGCCATGGCCAGATACAGGGTCATGCGCAGATCGGCATCGCTGACGTAGCCCTCGCCGGCCAGCGCGGTGTCGAGCGCCTCGGGGCTGTCGAAGCGCGGGCGCGATTCGCTATCGCTCATGAATCGACGGCGTCGTGGCCGGGCTCATCGTCGGAATCGATCACGCCGTCGTTGATCAATGCCAGGGCGACCACCCGCGCATACAGCGATTCGCGCAGGCCGCGCGGGCGCTGCAGGCCCATGCGTTCGAGATAGGGCTCGGCGCTGGCCGGCAGCGTGGCCAGGCGCGCGGCATGTCGGGCAAAGCTCGACAGCGTCTTGCCGTGCGAGCCGCCCTGCAGTTTCTTGAGCGCGGCGATGAGGGTGCGCTCGATTTCGGTGAAATCGCTGCCGTAGGGATAGGCCTCGAACCGGCCTTCGGCCTTCTCCGGCGCGAACAGGCGACGCAGATTGTCCGGCGTATTGTTGCGCGCATGCGCCGGCACCTGGTAATCGCGGCGCAGCTTGCCGGCGGATACCGCAGCACTGCGCAGTTCATCCTGAAACCGGGCATCGGCGATTTCGATCATCGCCATGGCGACTTGTTCGTCGGTCTTGCCGCGCAGGTCGGCCGCCCCGTATTCGGTCACCACGATATCGCGCAGGTGGCGCGGGATGGTGGTATGCGCATAGTGCGACACGACATTGGACTCGGGCCCGTCCGAGGACTGGCGCACCGCGCGTACGCAGATGATTGAACGCGCGCCTTCGAGCGCGTGTGCCTGCGATACGAAGTTGTACTGCCCGCCCACGCCGGAAATGACCTGGCCGTTTTCCAGGCCGTCGGATGCGATGGCGCCGGCGAGCGTGGCCTTGATCGCGGTATTCACGAAGCGCGAGCCACGCCGCTGCACCCGGCGCAGGGCTTCATTGCCGTAGAGTTCGTTGATCTGACCCACGCTGGTCATATGGAACAGCTCGCGCTCGTCGTCGTCGAGATCGCGCAGGGCCTGATAGAAGCTGTTGGGCCCCAGAAAGAAGCCGCCATGCACGAGCGTTGCGCCCTTGAGCCGATCGCCCAGACAGCGCGACACGATCTGTGAGCGGGCCGTGTCGTCGTCCAGATCGGCGGCAATGGGCTCACCGCCATCCCCGGCATCGAGGGTGCGGTTGTCGTAGGTCACGCCGGCCTTGAACACGCCCACCTGCTTGAGACGTGCCACGTCGTCGCCGTCGAGCTGGGCTCGAATGGCGCCGCTGTCGCGCAGCGCGGCCAGCGTATCGGCACCGACCCATTCGCCGATCGTGCCGGCATCGAGCAGGCGCTGGATATCGATATCGTCGTAGACCGGGCGCGAGATCACGTCGGAGCGATACATCTGGATATAAGCATCGACGAGCATTTCGGTGCAGCCGTACAGGCCGCGCTCGAAAACGTCTTCCCCGCCGATCGCATCGGCGAGCGTGCGCTCGCTGGCGCTGCGGTTGAGCCGGTCGAGCAGCGCCCGATAGTCGGCGTTGTGGTTGTGGCGCAGGTCGCAGCAATAGGCGATCGCGTCCGACAGCGAGCCGATGCCGATCTGCAGCGTGCCGCCGTCTTCGAGCAGGCTCGATACGCGCAGGCCGATCGCATAGTCGGCCTCGGCCACCGGCATGGCCGGCGCACCGAAGGGCTTGAACGTTGCCGCCTCGCCTTCGAATACGGCATCGGCCATCGCAGCGTCTACCAGCGCGCTGCGGGTCATCATCGGCATGCGCGCGTTGAGCTGGCCGACGACCCAGATCGGCTCGCCCCGCTCGCGCATGGCCTCGACAACGGGCATCAGATCGAGCGTGACGTCGGTATTGCTGGACAGCGAAAACTGGCTGTCGTCCGGTCCCGGCGCGCCCATCTGCATGAGCACGTTCACGCCGGCGTTGATCAGATCGCGGGCCACGTGGGTGTAGTTGACCGAGCGATAGTGGCGCTGTGCGTCGTCGTTGCCGAGCATCGCCCCGGGCTGGAAGAAGAATTCCGAAATGGTGATGTTGTCGGGCACCGTGCCGGCATTCAGATCGCGGACATAGTCCAGGCCCGGGTAATCCTCGAATACGCGTTCGACGATCGGATCCATGATGCGGCGTTCGAGTTCGCTGCCGGCCTGCGGCACGTCCAGCGACAGCGCGGTCAGAATCTTGAGATTGATCTCGGGGTTGGCCTTGGCCCGGGCATACAGGGCGTTGAGCAGCGTGGCCGGCTTGCCCAGGCCCAGCGGCGCGCCCACGTGAATATCGTGGCCGACGGTGTCGAGCAGCCAGTCGATCGTGGCCTCGGCATCGGTGAATCGTTGCGGTCGATCGCTCATCGCCTGTTCCTCGCCAGTAATTCGGCGGGCCACCGTGGGCCCGGCCCGATTCGTTATCGTTTGTTTTGACGCCCGTAGCGGTCCAGATATTCCTGCGGCACCTTCACCTGAAGCGCGCCGGGGTGAATACGAAAGGTCGCCGGCGTTTCGGTCAGGATCTCGCCGTCCGTGTTGATTGGCATGGGCTTGCCGGTATCGACTTCGAACTCGGTGCCTTCGAGCAGCTGCACGCCCTGAATGGACTTGTCCGGCCCGCGCACGAGGGTGGGCAGCATGCCGACCAGCTTGGCGAGTGACTGCGGCTGCAGGCTGTACAGGTCGAGGCGGCCGTCGTCGAGCGCGGCGTCGCTGGCCACCGCCAGCCCGCCGCCGAAATAGCGCCCATTGCCGACGGCGAGCTGAATCGAATGCAGCCGATGGGTTTCGTCACCGCAGCGCACCACCGCATCGAACGGCTCGGTGTCGCGATAGGCCTTGAACACGTTGGACGCATAGCCGAACGAGCCGAACATTTTCTTGGCCGCGTCCGAGCGGTATTCACAGGCCCGCACGGCCAGGCCGATACTCGCGACGTTGACGAAATGCACGTCGTTGCACTGCCCCAGATCCACACCGTGGGTCACGCCTTCGACCACGTTGCGACAGGCCGCCTCGAGCTCGGTGGGAATCAGCAGCGTACGGGCGAAATCGTTGGCCGTACCCAGCGGCAGTACGCCCAAGGGGCGCTTTGCGCGCATCACCGCCGCGGCAGCGAGATTGAGGGTGCCGTCGCCGCCGCCGAGCACGATCATGTCCACGTTTGGCGCATGCCGATCGATCTCTGCCGGCACATCGTCGGGTTCTTCGAATTTGCCCAGGGTGATCTCGACATCGAGCGCTTCGAGCGCGTCGCGGGCCGCCTCGGCGTTGGCTTCGCCCTGGCGGGATTTCTGATTGATCAGCAGTAGCGCGCGCAGAATCTTCACCGATTGGAAACAGTCGAGCCGACAGCGTAAGTGCGCCCTGTGACAAGCGCAATCCGCAAAATACACGGGCTGGCGCGGGACGGGGTTCTAGGCCAAGATCGAAACCAAATCCAACGACTGATCCAGTCATGCAAAGCCTGACCGAACGAATGATAGGCGCCGCCAAACTGCAGGTGCCCACTTACGAAGAAGTCGAACACGATCGCGGCGCCACCGGCCAGGCCGCGCTGATTGTGGTCCTCGCCTCGCTGGCCGCCGGTATCGGCGCGATCGGCGGCGGCGGAATCGGCTATCTGCTGCTCAACGCTGTCGCGGCCCTGCTCGGCTGGCTGATCTGGGCCGCGCTGATCTGGGCGATCGGCACCAAGCTGCTACCGGAAGCCCAGACCGAAGCCGATGTCGGCCAGCTGCTGCGTACGCTCGGTTTTGCGGCCACGCCCGGCCTGCTGCGTATTTTCGGCATCATCCCGGTGATCGGCACGTTGGTCGTGTTCGTGGTGTCGATCTGGATGCTGGCCACGACGGTCATTGCCGTGCGCCAGGCACTGGATTATCAAAGTACTCTGCGCGCGGTGGGCGTGTGCATCGTCGGCTGGCTGATCCAGTTGCTGATTCTGGGCCTGTTCGTAGGCTCCGGAGGGCTCAGCGGTACCGCGCCGGGGATGTAGTCCGTAGTCTGCCCCGCGACTCAGGCGGCCGCAGCACTGTCTGGCCCGGCCGCCTGTTCTTCGGGCCGTTGCCGCAGGCGCTGTTCGGCCGCGGCGGCGGCATCGAAACAACAGTCGAGCAGGCGCAGCTGGCGGGCGGCCGTATCCGCCTGAACCATGTCCATATACAGCGCCGGCGAGACCGGCCGGCGTTCGTTGAGCCAGCCGATATGCTTGCGGGCCACGCGCACGCCCTGCTGTTCGCCGTAGAAGTCGTGGAGCTGCTCGATCAGACCGAGCAGCCATTGCCGTTCATCGGCGAGGGTGGGCGGCGCCGGCGGCACGCCCGTAGCCCGCTCGATGGCGATCTCGCGAAACAGCCAGGGCCGACGACAGGCCGCCCGGCCGATCATCAGCCCGTCCGCGCCGGTCGCGGCCAGCACGGCCCGCGCCTTGGCCGGCGAGTCGATATCCCCGTTCGCCCAGACCGGTAGCGATACCGCGCGCTTGACCGCGGCGATGGTGTCGTACTCGGCCACGCCGGTGTAGTGCTGATCGCGCGTGCGCCCATGCACCGCGAGCGCTGCAATTCCTGCCTGTTCGGCACGGCGGGCAATCGCGACGGCGTTGCGCCGGTCGGCGCTCACGCCGGTGCGCATTTTGAGGGTCACGGGGATAGCCACCGCGTTCACCACGCCATCGAGAATCGCGGCCACGCGGTCTTCGTCAGCCATGAGCGCGGAGCCGGCGGCCTTGCGACAGACCTTCTTGGCCGGACAGCCCATGTTGATATCGATGATATCGGCGCCTTCGTCGGCGTTGACCTTGGCCGCATGCACCAGATCGGCGACATCGCCGCCGGCGATCTGCACGATGCGCGGCGCCGGCTCGCCGGCCTGGTCGAGCCGCAGCCGGGACTTGCGCGTGGCCCGAAGCTCCGGCCGGGCCGATACCATTTCGCCGGTGGTCACGTTCGCGCCGAGGCTGCGGCACAGCGCACGAAACACGCGGTCGGTCACGCCCGCCATGGGTGCGGCGGCAAGTCCGTTCGCGAATGTATAACCGGCGATCTGCATGGCTTTCATTCTAGGTAAGCTCTGCACAACCTGTCACGGTCGCGCCGGCGTGCTTTGCGCGCGATTGACAGACAAGTGAGAGCGTAGCGTGCCCAAGCCAATAAGCAGG
>NZ_CAXGSH010000035.1:0-34935 GCF_964012375.1 uncultured Salinisphaera sp. | reverse complement strand
CTTCGGCAGCCAGGTGAAATCCGCCCACGACATGGGGCGCGAATACGGCGTGCTTTCACGTCTGCACGGCGTGTACGACTACGCGCCGGAGCCGATCGTGCACTGCACCGACGAAGCCGTGATCGGTGCCGAATTCTATGTGATGCAGCGCCTGCGCGGAGTGATCGTACGCCGCGATCTGCCCGAGGGCGTTGAGCTGAGTCCTGCCGAAGCCACCCGGCTGTGCGAGCAGCTGCTCGATGTCCAGGCCCAGCTGCACACCACCGACGTCGACGCCGCCGGCATGGCTGATTTCGGCAAGCCCGAGGGCTATATCGAGCGCCAGATCACCGGCTGGAACAAGCGCTACCGCAACGCGCGTACCGACGACGTGCCCGACTGCGAAGCGCTCATGCAATGGCTTGAAGCCCGCATACCCGACGTGACCCGGCGTGCGATCATCCATAACGACTACAAGCTCGATAACGTCGTCTTCGACGAAAAACTCAACGACATCATCGGCGTACTCGACTGGGAAATGGCCACCCTGGGTGATCCAGTGATGGATTTCGCCTGTTCCATGGCCTACTGGGTACAGGCCGACGACCCGCAGCCCATGCGCGATATCCGTATGGGCCCAACCCATCTGCCGGGCATGCTCACCCGCGACGAAATGCTCGATCGCTATCGCGAAAAGACCGGCCACGCCATCGACGACTGGCCCTTCTACCAGGTCTTCGGCCTGTTCCGCCTGGCGGTCATCCTGCAGCAGATCTACAAGCGCTATGTCGAAGGCAAGACCCGCGACAAACGCTTTGCCACCTTCGGCCATGCCGTGAACGTGTTGCACGAGCAGTGCGAACGCGTGATCCGCGCGGCCTGATACGGTTACCCGGCGTAATCACAACAACGATCCCACCGCGAGTATCGATATGAAGCTTTACCAGAGCGACCGCGCCCCCAACCCGCGCCGCGTGCGCGTTTTCATGGCCGAGAAAGGCATCGATTTCAACGATATCGAGATCATCGACCTCGACCTCGTCGCCGCCGAAAACCTCAGCGACGAATACAAGCGCAAGAACCCGCTCGGCGGCGTGCCCACGCTGGAGCTGGACAACGGCGTGTGTATCGCCGAATCGATGGCGATCAGCCGTTATTTCGAAGAAACGCATCCCGAGCCGCCGCTAATGGGCACCGGCGCTGAAGACAAGGCCATCATCGAGATGTGGAACCGGCGCATGGAGCTGAATTTCCTGTTCCCCGTGGCCATGGCTTTTCGCAACATCACCGGCGCCTTCGCCGATCGCGAGAAGTGCTCCCAGGAATTCGGCGAAATCAGCCTCGAACGCGCCGGCAAGATGTTCGGCTTTCTCAACGAACACCTGGCCAACAACGAATACATCGCCGGTGATACCTATTCGGTAGCCGACATCACCGCGCTATGCACCGTGGACTTCGCCCGCGTGGTCAAGCTGCGTATCGGCGAGGACCACACGCACCTCAAGCGTTGGCATGATGCGGTGTCGGCACGGGCGAGTGCCAAGGCCTGATACGGGTTGGCGGCGTTCTTGTCGGCTTACGCTTCGCTAAGCTGACCTACAAAAGCCGTGACCTTGAGCGAGCGCCAGCGAGCTTGTCTGTATTCGGCCCCTTGGGCGTAGCGCCGAGCAGTGGAGGCCGAACGCGGCCTTGTTAATTGCCTAGGGCCAGCCGGATGTCTGAGCGAAGCGAGTTTCCGGCTGGCCCGCTTGACGCCGGAGCCGCGCAGGGCATCGGCGCGCAGCGCCGACGCAAGACAGGGTGCCCTTCTCTTGGTTACTTCTCTTGGGCAAGCAAGAGAAGTGACTCGCACAGCAGTGCGAAACCCCAAGCCAAAATTCACCCGCGCAGTTGATTCAGACAGCGACCGATTCAAGCCGCACGTCGTTCAGCAGTCACGAGTTTGTCGGACCGTCGGTTTCACACTGCTGGGTTCTTGTCGGCTTAAAGCCGGTCAAACTCACTTGCGCGACTGTGCAAAACCCGAGATCTAACTTCACCGGTCCCGTTGACTCCGAACCCGAAAGGCACCAACGCTCGGGTTATCGACGCATCCCGGCATTGGCGAGGCCGCGGCCACAGCGCTAGCATGCGCGATTCAGGCACGAATCGAGACGCCGACGAATGGACGCCGCCGCTACCACCGCTGCCGCACAGGCGCTCTGCGAGACCGTACGCTGGTTCGCATCGCGCGGCTATTGCCCGGCCACGGGCGGCAACTTCTCGAGCCGCCTCGATGACGAACGCGTGCTGATCACGGCCTCCGGCGTGGATAAGACAGCGCTGACGCCGGCCGAACTGCTGCCCATGACCATTCATGGCGAGCTGCTGGCCGAGGGCAAACCCTCGGCCGAGACCGGGCTGCATCTGGCCCTGTATCGGCGCGATCCCGCCATTGGCGCGGTGCTGCACGTGCATTCGATCGCCAATACCCTGCTCTCGCGTATCGACACGCCGCAGCGGCTGCGTTTCGAAGGCTATGAAATGCAGAAAAGCATTACCGGCAACCTGACCCACGAGGCCGCGATCGATCTGCCCGTGCTCGATAACAGCCAGGACATGGAAACGCTGGCGGCGGCGCTCGAGGCACGCTTCGACGAGGCCGCCCCGGCGTTCGGCTTTCTGGTGCGCGGGCACGGCATCTATGCCTGGGGCGCCGACCTGGCCAGCGCACGCCGGCATCTGGAAGGCTGGGAATTTCTGCTCGCCTGCGAACTGCAGCGCCGACAACTGGAGACCACACGATGAGCGAATTCATGGGCGATCACGACCGGCTGCGCCTGGAAGAGCCAACGCCGGACGTACGCGCCGTCATCACCGATATCGAAGGCACGACCTCGGATATCGCCTTCGTGCACGACGTATTGTTCCCCTACGCGCGTGACTATCTGCCGCCGTTCGTACGCGCGCATGCCCAGGAGCCTGCGGTCGCGGCCCTGATAGACGACGTACGCACCGAAGCCGAGGAACCGGAGGCGGATCTCGACCGGGTGATCACGATCCTCGAGAAATGGATGGATGCAGACCGCAAGGCCACGCCGCTCAAGACGCTGCAGGGGCTGGTCTGGGAAAAAGGCTATACCGACGGCGATTTCACCGGCCATGTCTACGAGGACGCGGTGGCCACGCTGCAGGCCTGGGCCGACGATCGACGCGCGCTGTACGTGTATTCCTCCGGCTCCGTCGCCGCGCAGAAGCTGCTGTTCACCTACAGCGACCACGGCGACCTGAGCGATCTGTTTTCCGGCTATTTCGATACCCGCATCGGGGCCAAGAAGAAGATGCGTAGTTACAAGGCGATCGCCGCCGAACTGGGGGAACTGCCGGCCTCGCTGCTGTTCTTGTCCGACGTGGGCGAAGAGCTGGATGCGGCCGCCGACGCCGGCCTGCAGACCTGCTGGGTGGCCCGCGATGAAAACACCCAGGAAAAGGCTAGAATGAGCGAAAGACACCCGGTGGTGGCCTCGTTCGAGGATATCGAACTGGTCTGAGCCGGGTCGCGTGCCCCGCGCCGGCGCGCCACAGCACACAGGAGCAAACCGATGAGTCGACTGACCGTCTACAACGAAAACGATACCCAACAGCCGCTGATCGACACGGCCGACGCAGACAAGATCGCTGCCGAACTGGAAAAGGTGGGCGTCTTGTTCGAACGCTGGCCGGCCGAGCACGAACTGCCGGCCGACGCCGACGCAGAACAGATCGGCGCGGCTTATGCGAGCGATATCGAACGCCTGCAGGCCCAGTTCGGCTATGCCACCTGGGACGTGATCGGCCTGCACCCGGAACATCCGCAGAAAGACGCCATGCGGGCCAAGTTTCTGGATGAGCACACGCATAGCGAAGACGAGGTCCGATTCTTCGTCGACGGGGCCGGGCTTTTCACCCTGCATATCGGCGATCGGGTCTATGCCACGCTCTGCGAAGCCGACGACCTGATCAGCGTGCCGGCGGGTACGCCGCACTGGTTCGACATGGGCGACAAGCCGCATTTCAAGGTCATCCGCCTGTTCAACAACCAGGAAGGCTGGGTGGCCAACTTCACCGGCACGGAAATCGCCAAGGACTTCCGCCCCGCCGGCGAACAGATGCTGGGTCAGGGCTAAGCGCAGCGGCTACGCAGTTCGGGGCTTGAATATCGGCGAGTTCGCGGCGCGTACCGGCGTGTCGGCCGATACCCTTCGCTACTATGAAAAAGTGGGCGTGTTGCGCCAGATCACACGCGATGCCAGCGGGCATCGCGTGTTCGGCGAGCGCGATCTGGACTGGATTGCCTTCGTGCTAAGGCTGAAGGCCACGGCCATGCCGCTGGCCGATATCCGCCGCTATGCCCAGCTTCGGGCCGAGGGCGTCGCCACCTTGGTGGAACGCCGTCGCATGCTGGAGCGCCATGCCCAGCACCTGGAAGACAAACTCGCGCGCGATCGCGACCACCTCGCCGCTATTCGCGCCAAGATCGCCTATTACGAGCAACAGGACCCCGCCTGACGAAACGCTTGACCTGGAGTGCACTCCAAGCCGTAGGTTGCCCGCTCTTGTTTCTTATTTCAGGAGTACACCATGGCAACCACACGTTACGACGCCGGGCTGGCCAAACTCAGGGAAATCGATGGCGCGGCAGGCGAATCCGTGATCGACGCCCTGCGTGACATCGCCCCCGATCTGGCCCGCTATACCGTCGAGTTTCCGTTTGGCGATATCTACCAACGCCCCGGCCTGGACCTGAAAAGCCGCGAAATAGCCACGGTCGCCGCGCTGACCGCGCTCGGCCATTGCGCGCCCCAGCTCAAGGTCCATATCCACGGCGCGCTCAACGTCGGCGTTAGCCCCGAGCAGGTTGTGGAGGTCATCATTCAGATGGCCGTCTACGCCGGCTTTCCGGCAGCACTCAACGGCACGACGGCGGCGCGGGAGGTTTTCATCGAACGCGGTCTCATCGACAACGACTAGGCTCTGGCGCGACGCAGGCCGGCAGCCGATACGGGATCGCTCTACTCGTTGCTCACCGCCGCGCCGCCAAACTGGAATACGCCGGCCTCGACCTCTAGTCGATCGAACACGCCCGTGTCCAGAATCCAGTGGTCGATCAACGCGGCCGGCGTGACATCAAAGGCCGGGTTGGCCACGGCGGCATCGGCCGGCGCCCAGGCCAGTTCGCCAGCGGCGCCGGTCACGCCGCGTACTTCCGCCGCGTTGCGCTGTTCGATGGGGATCTGGGCGCCGCTGGCACAGCCGGAGTCGACCGTGGTGTGCGGGGCGACCACCGCAAACGGGATATCGTGATGCTGGGCCAGCACCGCGAGCCCGTAGGTGCCGATCTTGTTGGCGAAATCGCCGTTCGCGGCGATGCGATCGGCGCCGACCAGCACCCGATCAACTTCGCCGGCGGCCATGAAGCTGGCGGCCATGCTGTCGGTGATCAGCCGGTAGTCGATGCCCAGCTCGCCGAGCTCCCAGGCGGTCAGGCGCCCACCCTGCAACAACGGCCGTGTCTCGTCGACCCAGACGGAAATACCCGGGTCGCGCTCGTGGGCGCGCCGGATCACGCCCAGCGCCGTGCCGATCCCGGCCGTGGCCAGGCCGCCGGTATTGCAGTGGGTAAGAATACGCTCGCCGGGGCCGATCAGCGCCGCGCCGCGCTCGGCCATGGCGTCGCACAGGGCGCGATCATCGTCGAACAGGGCTTCGGCACTTGTCACGACGGCGGCCCGCCAATCGTCGGCGGCGAGCGCAAGCGCCAGCGCATCCATCGCATGCATCAGGTTCACCGCGGTCGGCCGCGCCTCGCGCAGACGCGCGATCGCCCGGCCCACAGTCTCGCGGTCGTCGCCCGCCTCCACGCGCACGGCGACCAGCAGCGCGGCCGCAATGGCAATCATCGGCGCGCCGCGGGTTCGCAGCGCATGAATCGCCTCGACCAGGGTGGCGACGTCATCTACCGCGAACCAGTCCTGCACGTGCGGCAGGCGCGACTGGTCCAGCAGCATCAGCCGGCCGCTGCGTACGCGCAGGGCCAGACAGTCACGATCTTTCATACAACGAATGTGTCGTCGGTGGGTGGGCCATCGAATACCGGCCGCATGAAGCTGCGCTCATAGCGCCGGATACAGCCCGTTTGCCGGGCATAGGCAAACGCGGCCTGACAGTCGGCATCCGACGCAGCGCGCTCTCTGTAAGTCTCGTAGTCGGCCAGGCTCGCGAAGCTAAACAGCGCAACGGCGATGTCGTTGGCCCCCTCGTGCGGCAGGAAATAGCCGTGATGGCGGCCGCCGAAACGCTCGACCAGCGGTATCCATAGACGCGCATAGTGCTCGAACTCGCGCGTTTGGCGCGGGTCGATCTCATAACGCAGATAGCAGGTCACCATCGCCTCACTCCTATCGAGAACGGATAACCGGCAAATTCAGTGCTGGCCGAGCCGTTCGAGCAGTTCGTCGGTCTTGGCACGCATCAGTTCGATATCGCCGCGGGCCTCGACGTTGAGCCGTACCACCGGCTCGGTATTGGACTTGCGCAGATTGAAGCGCCAGTCGCCGAAATCCATCGACAGGCCGTCGACGTGTTCGACGGCTTGCGCGGCGGCGCCGTAATGCGACTCCAGATCGGCTAGTGCGGCATCGGGATCGCCGATCTCGCGATTGATCTCGCCCGAGGCCGGGAAGGCGGCGATGCGCTCTTCGACCAGCGTCGACAACGGCTTGCCGGTTTCCGAAATCAGCTGCGCCAGTACCAGCCAGGGCAGGTGGCCGTTGTCGGCATAGGAGAAATCGCGGAAATAATGATGCGCGCTCATTTCGCCGCCGTAGAGCGCATCGACCTCACGCATGGTCTGCTTCATGAACGAGTGGCCGGATTTCGATTGCACGGGCCTGCCGCCGTTTTCTTCGACCTGGGCGAGCGTGTTCCAGGTCAAACGCGGGTCGTGCACGATCGCCTGGCCGGGGTTCATCTTGAGCAGCATTTCGGCAATCAGGCCGACGATGTAGTAGCCCTCGATGAATTCGCCGCGCTCGTCGAAGAAAAAACAGCGGTCGAAGTCGCCGTCCCAGGCCACGCCGAAGTCGGCATGGTGCTCGCGCACCGCGGTGGCCGTGGCGTCACGGTTTTCGGGCAGCAGCGGGTTGGGAATACCGTTGGGCAGATGGCCGTCGGGCTCGAAATGCACGCGCACGATATCGAACGGCAGATGACCTTCGAGCGCGGCTGCGACCAGCCCGGCACAGCCGTTACCGGGGTTGGCCACGATCTTAAGCGGCTTCATCTGCTCGGGTTTGATCTGATCGAGCAGAAAGCGGACATAGTCGTCACGCTGATCCAGCGGCCGGCGTTCGCCGGTTTGCGCCGACTCGGCAAAGTCGTTGTCGTAGGCGCGCTTTTCGATATCGAACAGGCCGGTATCGCTGGAAATCGGCCGCGCCTGTTCGCGCACGAACTTCAGACCGTTGTAATCCTTGGGGTTGTGGCTGGCGGTCACCATGATGCCGCCGTCCGCGTTTTGGGAAAACGTGCCGTAATACACTTCTTCGGTGCCGCACAGGCCGATATCCAGCACATCCGCGCCGCCTTCGGTCAGGCCATCGATGAGCGCATCGGCGAGTTCCTCGCTGGACAGGCGCATGTCGCGGCCCACCACCACCGTCTTGGCCCCCAGCTCGGCCACGAAGGCTCGGCCGATACGCCTGGCCAGCCCGGCATCAAGCTCGTCCGGCACCTTGGCACGTACGTCATAGGCCTTGAAGAACGGATAATACTGGCCCATCGGGTCACTCCTTGGTTGCGTGCGGGATGGAATCGGCGGCAGCCGCGGTGTCTGGGACCGTGTTCCGATCCTGCGGTTCACTGTCGCTACGGCCGTAAACGTCGTCGAATCTTACGATATCGTCTTCGCCGAGGTAGCTGCCCGACTGCACCTCGATCAGGTCGAGATCGACCTTGCCCGGGTTTTCCAGCCGATGCACGGCACCCAGCGGGATGAAGGTGGATTCGTTCTCGGTGAGCAGGCTTTCGCGTCCGTCGCAGGTAATCTTGGCGGTGCCGTGGACCACGATCCAGTGTTCCGCTCGATGATGATGCTTCTGCAGCGACAGCCGGCCGCCCGGCGTCACGCGGATATGCTTGACCTGAAAACGCTCGCCCACGGCGATCTGTTCGTAGCTGCCCCAGGGCCGATAGGCCTTGCGATAGGCGGTCGCCTCTTCACGGCCGCTGTCCGTGAGACGCGTGACGAGTTCGCGGATGCGTTGTTCGCTGCCGCGATCGGCCACCAGCACCGCGTCTGCCGTTTCGATGACGATGGTGTCGCGCAGCCCGATCGTGGCCAGCAGCCGATCCTGGCTGTGCAAAATACAGCCCTGGCTGTCTTCGACGACCACATCGCCCTGCACGCTGTTGCCCTGCGCGTCCGCGCCCGCGGCGTCGGCCACCGCCGACCAGCTGCCCAGGTCGGTCCAGCCGGCGTCAAGCTCGACCATCACCGCATCGTCCGCGCCTTCCATCACCGCATAGTCGATCGATTTCGACGGGCTTTGTTCGAATTCACCTTCGTCCAGGCGCAGAAAGTCGATATCGATATGCGCCCCGGCATGGGCGGCCTTCGCGGCTGCATGAATCGCCGGCGCCTGGCGCGCGAGTGACGCCAGGTAATCGCGCGCTCTGAACAGGAACATGCCGCTGTTCCAGTAATAGTCCGGATTTTCGAGATAAACGGCCGCACGGGCCCGGTCGGGCTTTTCCACGAACGTCTGTACGCGACGCACGCCTTCGTCGAGGGTCTCGCCGGCTTGAATATAGCCGAACCCGGGCTCGGGCCGGGCCGGGCGTACGCCGAACAGCGTCATTCCGCCCCGCGCGGCCCGGGCGCGCGCGCGCTCGACCGCCTGCTCGAACGCCCGGGCGTCGGCCACGGCATGATCGGTCGGCATGACCAGCAGTTCCGCGTTGTCGCCGTGTTCGGCCAGCGCCTGAAACGCGGCAGCGGCGACCGCGGGCGCGGTATCGCGCCGCGAAGGCTCGAGGATGACCTGACCGCGCATCCCGCTCGCCCGCAGTTGCTCGGCCATCACGAAGCGGTGCTCGACGTTGCCGATCAAAAGCGCCGGACCGACCTCGCCCAGCAGCGCTGCGCGCGCCAGCGTCTGTTCGAGTAGGCTGGCTTCGCCGTTGAGGGCCAGAAACTGTTTAGGCCGGCTCTCGCGCGACAGCGGCCACAATCGGGTACCGATGCCGCCTGCGAGCAAAACGGGAATCAGCATCAGGTTTCTCCAAGTGCGCCGTAATAGTGACAAAGGGAGCGCGGCTACAGCCGGCACGCCGCGGGTTTTATAACAAAAATGATGCGTTAGCCGCGCGCGATGCGAGCGCGGGCGCGGCGTCTAGTATAATTTCTTGAAGTCGAGACCACGACCGGGCGAATCGTACGCCGGCGTGCGCTCTTACGCTTCTCAGCAGGACAGGACGATGCACCCGTGACACGACGCATAGCGACAAAGCCGTTCGCGGCCCTGCTGGGCGCGCTGCTTTTCGTGTCGGCGGCAGCCACGGCGGTCACGCTCGACGAGCTCCAGCAAGAAATCGATACCGGCAAGTTCGATGCCGCGGCGCGCCTGTCCCAGACCTATCTGGAAGCCCATCCCGGCAACCGCGATGCGCGCTTCATGCATGCGCGCGCGCTCGCCGGCCAGGGGCATGTCGAGAAAGCGATCGCCGAATACGAAAAACTCGCGGCGGATTACCCCCTGCGTGTGGAGCCGGCCAACAACCTGGCCGTGCTCTATGCCGATCAGGGCGAATACGACAAGGCCCGCAAGTGGCTGGAGAAGGCGCTGGCCACACAGCCGGCCTATGCGACCGCGCACCGCAACCTGGGCGATGTGTATACCGCCCTGGCGGAGCTGGCCTATCGCAAGGCGCTGGGCACCGACGACGACGACACCAAGCTACCGCTGACCATGCTGGATCGTCTATATTATGCACAGGAGTCGGTCGCGCCGGGGAATGCGCCGACGCCGGCGCCTGCGAAGCGGCCCGCGACGCCGAATTCCAATAGCGACACGATCAGCGATCAGGCCAGCCGCAGCATCATCCAGACCGTGCGTGCCTGGGCGCAGGCATGGTCGGCGCAGGATTTCGACGCCTACACCGATTTCTACGCGGATGAGTACGACCCGGGGGACGGC
This sequence comes from uncultured Salinisphaera sp., assembly GCF_964012375.1. NCBI lineage: Bacteria > Pseudomonadati > Pseudomonadota > Gammaproteobacteria > Salinisphaerales > Salinisphaeraceae > Salinisphaera > uncultured Salinisphaera sp. The sequence goes on along the minus strand of NZ_CAXGSH010000035.1, from coordinate 24,742 downwards.
ATGACTCGGCAGGAATGGCTCGAATTACGCCAGGCACGCCTGAACAAGCCCGAGGATATTCATATCCGTATCGAGGACCCTTCGATCACGCGTCTGGCCAATGGCGCGGTGCAGGTCGATTTCACCCAGGAATACGAATCGCCCCGCTATAGCGACCGGGTCGACAAGCAGATGGTGCTCACCCGCACCCCGGCGGGCTGGCGCATCCTGCGCGAAACCACGGGAACGAATTAGCATCATGTCCGCCCACCAAGCCGTCCATCGCTTTTTGTTGATCGCCTGCTGGCTGCTGGTGTCGGCAAGTGCGCTCGCGGCCGGGACCGACACCCAGACGGCGCGCAGCGGCAAGGTTCACTCCAGCGCCGAGGCCCAGCTGCTGGCCGTGCTCAATCTGGCCCAGAAGGGCGACTACGACAGCGCGATCAACGATCTGTCCGATCTGATCGAGGCACGGCCGAATTTCCGGCTCGCCCAGCTCGTCTACGGCGAACTGATGGTGGCGCGCACCGGGCGCAGCATCGACCCGGCCATCAGCGAAAAGATGCGCGACCAGCGCGATGCCCTGCTCGACGAGGCCAAGAGCCGCTGGGCGCACCGCGTATCCGCGGCCACTGACGGCAAGGTCCCGGACGTGATCCTGCAGCTATCGCCGGAGTACGACAACGTGGTCGTGGTCGACCTGTCGAACAACCGGCTCTATCTGTTCGAGAACGAACAGGGCGTGCCCCGGCTGGTGTCCGACTTCTATACCACCATCGGTCGCGGCGGCGCCGGCAAACAGGTCGAGGGCGATATGCGCACGCCCATCGGCATTTACCACATCACCCGCTATATCGACGACAACAAGCTGCCCGAGCTCTACGGCGTGGGCGCGCTGCCGGTGAACTACCCCAACGCCCTCGATCGGCTGCACGGGCGCACCGGCTACGGTATCTGGCTGCACGGCGTGCCGCGCACCACCTATTCACGCACCCCGCGTGCCAGCGAAGGCTGTGTGGTGATCGCCAACGACGACTTCGAATCGATTCGCGAGCAGGTGACCGTCGGCAAGACGCCGGTAATCATGACCACCGGCCTGAACTGGGTATCGGCCGCCGAAGTCGAGCAGCAGCGCAGCGCGATGCTGGCCACGATCGAATCCTGGCGGCATAGCTGGCAGGCGATCGATACGAAATCCTATCTCGCCTATTACGCGCCGAGCTTTGTCAGCGACAAGGGCCTGGACAAGAAAGACTTCGCCATCGAAAAGAAACGCATCAACGCTACCAAGACAAAGATCGAGGTGGATTTGAGCGATATCAGCATCATGCGCTATCCGGGCGAGGATCGAATGATGAAGGTGATGTTCAATCAGGCCTATACCAGCAACAACTACCATGCCGAAGACCGCAAGGTGCAGTACTGGCACCAAAGCGACGATGGCGAGTGGCAGATCGTGCTGGAAACCGAACAGGACTGACCCCCGCCATACCCCGCCTGCGGGTGTAAATGACCCCTCTTGGCCGATCCGGGGTTATGAAGCGGGCCCGAAATAAATTCTTCAATCGATGATTTGTCGGATTGATAACGCGGGTATGCAATAGCAGGCGCGGCTCGGCCACCGGGTCGCAAAGCCATTAAAAGAAATGACGCACAGGGGCCGGCCTTTCTTTCGATGGTGTTGAAAACGGCTGGCTACGTCAGCTGTTCTCGTACCGGGGCAATAAGCTCTCGCTGACGTCGTCTCTGCCAGCACGCTGCCCGGTCGCCGAGCCAAGCGCAGGAACTGCCGTACGGCCCGCAGCGGATAACGCAGGCACGCTTGTAATCAAACCGTTTTAGAACGAAGGCTGACGTCGGGCAGGAATCGAGCCTTCAATCCATGGGGCAGCACACACTCTGGCGCTCACGCGCCTGCGTTGAACGCGTCCCTGTTATCGGATGCTGGCTGGCCCAGCGCTGTTGGCCGCCGCGCGAGACGGTATCGATGCGACCGGGATCGAGACAATGCCGGCGTCAGCCGACAGCTTCGGCAACGGTTGCCGGCGACTGCCGCGTGGCTTACCGAGGCGCCTTGCGCTGCTGTGCGATCAGGTAATCCGCGACCTCAAGCATACGATCGTTGCTGCCTGCCGTACGTCCGGTGATGTAGTAGCGGCCTGCAACCGTAATGGCCGGGGTCGCCGTCACCGGATAAGCCTGCATGGCCTGGGCGGCTTCACGCAGCTTTTGCGTGATCTCGTCGCTTTCATAGACCTGGGTGAAACGCTCGCCGTCGACGCCCTGAGACACCATGAAATCGCGCATGGCCGACTCGCTGGGCAGCCGCCGGCCCTGCTCATGGATGGCAGCAAAGATCTTGTCGTGCACCTGTTCCAGCACGCCGAGCTTTTCGGCGGTGTAATACAGACGCGCATAGGGCTCACCGCCGGCGCTGAACAATACCGGCACGCGCGAGAATTCCACGTCGTCGCCCAGCTGGGCGCGCCAGTCGTTGAGATCCGACTCGAGGTGATAACAGTGCGGACAGCTGTAAAGAAAGAACTCGGTGACGTGGATCTTGCCGTCGTCGGGCGGGGCGATCGGCTGCTTGGCGGCGAGGTAATGCTCGCCTTCCACATAGCGCGAAATCATCAGCCCCTGGGCGTGAACCACGCCCACGATCAGTAGCAGGGCCAAGCCCGCCGCAATACGCCACATCTTCATTCGTGCCCGACCTCTTTCCGGCGCAGCGAAACCCGACGGTTACTGCGCGTTGTCGTTTGCTTCGCTGGCAGCGCCGTCGTCTTCGCCGGCATCGGCCTCTTTGTCGTCCGCGCCGTCGTCGGTGCTTGCGGCCTCGTCGCCGGCAGCGGCGCCGGCTTCCTGCTTGGCCGCTGCGTCGGCGTCCTGCGACTGCTGTTCGCTGGCCTCGACCTCCTCCGGCGAGGCTTCGCTTTCCGCGTCGCCGCCGGTCATCGCCTGGCCTGCTGCGGCGCCGGCAGGGCCACCGGCATGCTGCATCAGTGCGCCGTGCCCACCGCCTTTCTTGTCGCCGGTTGCCGGGCCAAGGCCGGCCACATAGGAGGCCAGTGCCTGGATATCGTCATCGCTGAGATTTTCGGCCACGCCATTCATGATGGTGGCATTGCGATAGCCCGAACGATCACCGCTACGATAGGCCTTGAGCTGGGTGGCGATATATTGCGGGGACTGGCCGGAAAGACGCGGAAACTTCGCGGCTTCGTTGCCCAGCCCGCTCGGGCCGTGGCAGCCGGAGCAGGCCGGTACGCCGTTTTCGGCATCGCCCGCGTGATAGAGGATGGCACCGGCCGGCGCGGTCGACACATCGGCAGCGCCCGGTCGGGTCTGCTGGGCGGCGTAATAGGCGGCCAGATTCTTCATGTCTTCGTCGCTCAGGCCGGCAGCCTGACCGGCCATGATCGCGTTCTGGCGCTCACCGGACTTGAACAGCTTGAGCTGTTCATAGATATAGGGCGCGCCCTGGCCGGCAAGCTTCGGAAACTGAGCCGACTCCATATTGCCCTGCGGGCCATGGCAGGCCGCACACTGGGCAGAGCGGGTCTTGCCGGCCTCGACATCACCGTCCACCAACGGCTCGGCAGCGACGGCCCCGGCACAGATCATCAAGCCGAACAACACAAAAAGGCGCTTGGTCATGTCGTAGTCGTCTCCGACGCAAAACGGCAGCACAATGGCGCTATCCGAACTCGATCGGATTCTGGCTGCCCACTGGATATAGTCTTTTATTGTATACCACCCGCTGCGTACGCCACAGTCTTGTGCGCGGCCGCGGCTGACATTCCTTCACTTTTTTCCTGCCGGTTCGTCCTTCATGACAAGCATTACGCCCGCCGATTTCAAAGCGATGCGCTTTGTATGCTCGGCCCCCAACCCGCGCGCCTTCCCCGAGCCGGCCGGCGCGGAGATCGCGTTTGCCGGCCGCTCCAATGCCGGCAAGTCCAGCGCGCTCAATGCGCTCTGCGAGCGAACCGGTCTTGCACGTACGAGCAAGACGCCCGGCCGCACCCAGGCGATCAACTTCTTTACCAGCGAGCGGCTACGCTTTGCCGATCTGCCCGGCTACGGCTTCGCCAAGGTTCCGCCCGCGGTCAAGGCCGCCTGGCAATCGCTCATCGAAGGCTATCTGGCCAACCGCACGACGCTGGCCGGCGTCGTGCTGATCATGGACGCACGCCGCCCGCTGCTGGAATTCGATCGCCAGCTGATCGGCTGGGGCGAGACGCAGGGGCTGGGCTTTCATCTGCTGCTGACCAAAGCCGACAAACTGTCGCGCAACCAGCAGGTCAATACGTTACGCCAGGTTGCGCGCGATATGCCCGATGCCAGCGCACAGCTGTTTTCGGCCACCAAGCGCCTGGGCATCGACGAAGCCCGCTCGGCTATCGCGGCATTTGCCGATGGCGTCAATGAGCAGGTGGTGGACTAGCAATATACGCGTGTAAATAAGAATCATTCTCATGTATGCTCAAAGTGCATCCTTAAGGAGGGCTGACACATGGGATATGACATTCGGGCCTGGCTCGATCGAGAGGGCCGCCCCCAGTTGGAGATCATCGATATCGATTCCGGCCACGTGCAGCTGGCCTGGGACTGCGGCGGCGAACGCTCGCCGGCAATCAAGTCCCTGTTTCATGAGCTGATCCTTCTGAGCGTACGAGAGGATCTCAATCGGCGCATGGTGGTACCGCGCAGCTGAAGCCGGCGGATACGCGCATTTCGCGCGGTGACTACCGCTCATCGGAAAACCGGCCGTTTTAATCGACGCGCCGGTTTTTCTGTGGCATAAAATAGCCACAACAAGAGATTGATTGCTCAGGGAATAAAAAAAAGCCCCGGCGGCAGGGGGAATACCGCCGGGGCGACCGATCCAGCCTTGGGGGGAACCGGATCGTATTACCGCTCAGGGAGAAAAGCGGGCAAGTATTGCGCTTGCATAAGGTCAGACCGGCGGCCAACCGGTTTGTTCCAAAAAAGTTGAAAAAAATTTTGCGTCGCGACAGCGGACCGCTCTGGGGAGAGCCAACCTGCTGAATGCGCGCAAAAAAAACCCCGACAGGCTGGGGGAAGCCTGTCGGGGCAATAGACCGGTTCTTGGGGGGAAACCGGATTCGGTTACCGCTCAGGGAGAAAAGCGGTCAAGCATTGCGCTTGTAGAGGGTCAGACCCACAGGAACGCAAACAGGTTCCCGGCCCGGGCAATTTTTTTTCGCCCGCCCGGTATCTTGTTCAGCGCTATTATCAATCCGGCCCAAGAAAAGATTATCCAATCGATGATCTTTCGGGTTGATAACGCCTGTGCGAAAGCACGTACGCCGCGGCCAACGGCCGCGAAGCCACCGAAAGACACGACGGATAGATGCCGGTCGTTATTTTTCGCCGGCGTTGAGAACGGCTGACGCGGTCAGCTGTCTTGGTGCCGGATCAAAAATCCGGCATGGGGATATTCGTACGCGGGCTTGAGCACAAAGAAAAAACCCCGACGGCGGGGGGAACGCCGTCGGGGCAAGTATTCCGGTTCTTGGGGGGGAAACCGGATATTGGTTACCGCTCAGGGAGAAAAGCGGTCGAGCATCGCAATGCTCACGGGAAATAAGACCGGGCGTTTCCCGGCGAGTTCCAACTTTTCGCAAAAAATTTTCAAATCGCGATCGGGCCTCAGTGCGCCTGTTGCCAATTGGCCGCGATACCCGCCTCGGCGAGCAGCGGCACGTCCAGTTCTGCCACCCGGCCCATTCGCTCACTGATCGCCTTGCCCAGCCGCTCGGCCTGCTCGGTGGGCACTTCGAAGACCAGCTCGTCGTGCACCTGCATGATCATGCGGGCCGGCTCGCCGGTTTCCTGCAGCCAGGCGTCCACATCGATCATGGCTTTCTTGATCAGGTCGGCCGCTGTGCCCTGTAGCGGCGCGTTGATCGCCGCGCGTTCCGCGCCCTGGCGGCGCGCGCCGTTGCGGGCGTTGATTTCGGGCAGATACAGCCGGCGTCCGTAGAGCGTTTCCACATAGCCCTCGGCCTTGGCGAGCTTGCGGGTTTCGTCCATATAGCGACGCACGCCGGCGAAGCGTTCAAAGAAACGGTCGATATAGGCGCCGGCTTCCTCGCGCGAGGTTTCCAGCTGCTTGGCCAGGCCGAATGCCGACATGCCGTACATCAGGCCGAAGTTGATCGCCTTGGCCGCACGCCGCTGATTGGTGCTGACCTCGGCCAGCGGCGTGTCGAACACTTCCGAAGCCGTCGCCGAATGGATATCGCGCTCTTCGTTGAAGGCCGCCAGCAGCCCCGGATCGCCGGACAGATGCGCCATGATGCGCAGCTCGATCTGCGAATAGTCGACCGCCAGGATCTGCTGGCCTTCGGGCGCGATGAACGCCTCCCGAATACGCCGCCCGGCCTCGGTGCGGATCGGGATGTTCTGCAGGTTCGGATCCGATGACGACAGCCGACCGGTCGCGGCGACCGCCTGATGATAGGAAGTATGGATCCGCCCGGTCTTCGGATTGATCTGGGTGGGCAGCTTCTCGGCATAGGTCGAGCGCAGCTTGGACAACTCTCGCCAGGACACGATCAGCGCCGGCAGTTCGTGCTGGTCGGCCAGTTCGCGCAGCACGTCCTCGGCGGTCGAAGGCGCGCCCTTGGGCGTTTTACGGATGACCGGCAGTTCCAGGCGATCGAAGAGAATATCCTTGAGCTGGGCCGGCGAGCCGAGATTGAACTCACCGCCGGCGGCCTCGAATGCCTGGGTCTGGATTTCGGCCATGCGCTCGGCCATTGTCTGGCTCACCCGGCCGAGCATGTCGCGATCCACGAGCACGCCGTTGGCCTCGACGCGGGCCAGCACCGGCATCAGCGGCATTTCGATATCTTCGTAGAGCGCTTTCAGCCGTGGGCTCTCGGCCAGTTCGCCGTAGAGTCGGTGATGCAGCTGCAGGGTGATATCCGCATCTTCGGCGGCATAGGGCGTGGCCTGTTCCAGCGATACCTGATTGAAGGTGATCTGCTTGGCGCCCTTGCCGGCTACCTCTTCGAACTTGGTGGTGCTGCGGTCCAGATACTTCTGCGCCAGCGAATCCATATCGTGACGCGTGGCCGTGCTGTTGAGCACATACGATTCGAGCATGGTGTCGTGATCGGCGCCGCGCACGTCGATACCGTGCCGGCGCAGTACGTTGATGTCGTACTTGATGTGCTGGCCGAGCTTGGCGATATCGGGGTTTTCCAGCACGCCGCGCACGCGCTCGATGACGGTTTTCATCGACAGCTGTTTCGGCGCGCCCATATAGTCGTGGCCCACCGGTACGTACCAGGCTTCGCCCGGTTCGACCGCGAACGACAGCCCGACCAGATTCGATTGCATGGCCGACAGCGCATCGGTTTCGCTATCCACACAGATCAGCTCGGCGGCTTCGAGCTTGGCCATCATCGCCTCGAGGGCGTCTTCATCGAGCACCTGGTGGTAATGGGTTTCGGCCGGCGCGGCGGGCACTTCGGCGTCAGCCTGTGCGGCCGGCGCATCGATATCTTCCAGAAACTTGTGGAATTCGTAGCCGCGATACAGCTCGGCCAGGGCGGCCGTATCGGCTTCGCGGCGTGTGAGCGCCTCGCCGACCGAGCCCAGATCGAGATCGCAGCGAATCGTCGCCAGATCCTTGTACAGCGGCAGATCGTCGAGCGCCGCGCGCAGGTTATCGGCGACCTTGCCGCCAATTTCGTCGGCATGGGCGATTACGCCGTCGAGGCCGTCGTACTGCAGCAGCCATTTCGCGGCGGTCTTGGGGCCCACCTTGGCCACGCCCGGTATATTGTCGGAGCTATCGCCGACCAGGGCCAGATAATCGGTGATCAGCTCCGGGCCGACGCCGAATTTTTCGTGCACACGAGCCACGTCGGTGCGCCGATCCTGCATGGTATCGAGCAGGTTCACCCGCTCGTTGACCAGCTGTGCCATATCCTTGTCACCGGTCACGATCAGCACCTCGCCGGCGTCGCGGCTGGCCAGGGTGCCGATCACGTCGTCGGCTTCCACACCGTCGACCTGCAGCAGGGGCAGGCCGAGTGCCACCACCACATCGCGAATGCCGGCGAACTGGGCCGAGAGCTCTTCCGGCACCGGCGGGCGATTGGCCTTGTAGTCGGCGAACAGCTCGTTACGAAAGGTCGGCCCGCGCGGGTCGAACACCACCACGATACGATCCGAATCGTATTCGCGCAGGAACTTGCGCAGCATGTTGGTCATGCCATAGATCGCACCGGTGGGCTCGCCGGCCGCATTGGTCAGCGGTGGCAGCACGTGGTAGGCGCGATACAACCACGACGAACCATCGATAAGAATCAACGGCCCGCGCGGCGACGCAGCGGCTTTCGTGGCAGAAGCATTGGCAGAATCGGACATGGCATCAACCGGCAAACAGGCAGCCGCCCGGATGGATCGCGGGGCGGCCACAAACAAGAATCGATCCGCAGATTAACGCAGATGGCAATGGATTAAGACCCACCCAGCCCGCGCCTGGCCGAAAGCCGACACCTGGAACATGATCACAGCGCGCATCGGGCCGCGTTCTTCGAACAAGTATCCACAGATCGACGCTGAGGCATGCCGATCAGAAAGCGACCGTAGGGCTACTCGTGAACCTCGGTCTAACCGATCTTTGTTTTTATCTGCGTTGATCCGTGTCGATCTGCGGACAAACGGCCTTCTTCCGCGGCGAAGGAAGCGACGCCTACCATTTCCAGCGCCTTACGATCTGCGCAATCGGCGTAATCCGAGGTTGATGCCTTCAAAAAACGCGCGAACACGTCAGAAGATCAGGCAAACGGCAGCCGCTTTTCGCCGCGCATGAGGTCGGCCACGGTTTCCCGAGCCCGCACTTCGTGGGGCGTATCGCCGTCGACCATGATTTCGGCCACCCGCGGGCGAGCGTTGTAGCTCGATGCCATGCTAAAGCCATAGGCACCCGCGCTACGTACCGCCAGCAGATCGTCTGCGGCCAGGGCCAGTTCGCGGTCGTGGCCGAGAAAATCGCCGGTTTCGCAGATCGGGCCGACGATTTCCCAGACGCGGGCCGGCGTATCGGGTCGCGCCGTCACCGCCACGATCTCATGCCAGCCGTCATAGAGCGCTGGCCGGAGCAGGTCGTTCATGGCTGCATCGACCACGGCGAAATGCTTGTCGTCGTCGGCCTGGCCTGGCTTGAGCAGCTCGACCCGCGTGAGCAGTACGCCGGCGTTGCCCACCAGTACGCGGCCCGGCTCGAACACGAGCTTGAGGTCGCGACCTTCCACGAGATCACGGATATTCTCTGCGTATTCGGCCGGCGAAGGCGGGGTTTCATCGCGATAACGAATGCCCAGACCGCCGCCTACATCCAGGTGGTCGATGACGATTCCGCGCGCGGCCAGCCGGTCGATGAGTGCGAGTACGCGCTTGACCGCATCGCGAAACGGCGCCAGCTGGGTCAGCTGCGAGCCGATATGGCAATCCACGCCGCGAATGGTGATGCCCGCCATCTCGGCCGCGCGCGCATACAGCGCTTCGGCCCGACCTATATCGACGCCGAACTTGTTCTCCTTCAAGCCGGTCGCGATATAGGGGTGGGTCTGGGCATCCACGTCGGGGTTCACCCGCAGGGACACCGGCGCGGTGGTGCCCATACGCCGGGCGATGGTATCGATACGCTCGAGTTCGGCTTCCGATTCGATATTGAAGCAGGCAATACCTACTTCCAGCGCGCGCTCGATTTCGTCCACGCGCTTGCCCACGCCCGAAAACACCACCTTGGCGGGGTCGCCGCCGGCGGTGATCACGCGCTCCAGCTCGCCCACCGAGACGATATCGAAACCACTGCCCAGATCGGCCAGTAGACCGAGCACGCCAATATTGCCGTTGGCTTTCACCGCAAAGCAGATGCGGTGATCGATACCGGCCAGGGCCTCGTCGAACACGCGATAGTGGCGGGCGATAGTGGCCGCGCTATACACATAGCAAGGGGTACCGAAGCGCTCGGCGATTGCCGGCAAGGCGACGCCCTCGGCGTGGAGTACGCCGTCGCGATACTGGAAATGGTCCATCTAATCGACGCGGTTGTCGGTGGCTTCGGCGCTGTTGTCAGACGCCGGACGGCTGCTGTTGTCGGCGCTATCGTCGTCCATGCCGAACGGGCCGTCGGTCTGGGATTCGGGCGCTTCGCCGGGCAGATACAGAGGGCCGGTCTGACCGCAGCCCGCCAGCACGACCGCCACAAACGCCAACAGCAGGGCACTCGAAAGCGTTTTCATCATCGCTCGCCACCGTGAATTGAGCGCCTAGTCTAGGGCCTGTGGTGGTTTCGTGCGACACCGTTTGGCCGCCGGCCTCGACGCTGGCCCGGCCCGGGCACCCCGGCGCCGGGTCGTGCGCCCGGCGCCACAGTCGTCAAACGGTTTACCGGCCGCTAACTTTCCACGCCCAAATGGGTCGCCAGAAAGCGCAGGTGGTCTTCCATGAAGCTGGCGATGAAGAAATAGCTGTGATCGTAGCCTTCGCGTCGATGCACGGTGACGTCGGCGCCCACCTTCTCGGCGGCTTCCTCAAGCCGATGCGGCTGCAGCTGTTCGTCCAGAAAATTGTCGGCCAGGCCCTGTTCCACGCGAATCGGTGGCAAGGCGTCGGGATTGTCGGCGTTGGCTAGCAGATAGCTGGCGTCGTAGGCATACCAGTCCTGCTTGTCGTCGCCGATATACTTCGGAAACGCCTTGTGGCCCCACGGCACTTCGCTGGGCGCACAGATCGGCGAGAACGCCGAGATGGCGGCAAAGCGATCGATATTGCGCAAACCGATCACCAGCGCGCCGTGCCCCCCCATCGAATGGCCGAAAATCGCTTCGCGCGACAGATCCAGCGTTGTGCCGAATTCGTCGGCGAGCAGGCCAGGCAGCTCCGAAACCACGTAGTCGTACATCTGATAGTGCTTGGCCCAGGGCTGTTCGGTGGCGTTCACATAGAAACCGGCGCCCGTGCCCATGTCGTAGCTGTCCTCGTCGGGCACATCTTCGCCGCGCGGGCTGGTGTCCGGGGCGACGATGGCAAGGCCGAGCTCCGCGGCGATACGCTGGGCACCGGCCTTGTTGACGAAGTTTTCGTCGGTACAGGTCAAACCGGACAGCCAGTAGACCACGGGCACGCGACGCGTATCCGCCAGCGGCGGCAAGTAGACCGAAAAGGCCATGTCGCAATTGCAGACCTCGGAGGCATGCGTATAGCGACGCTGTACGCCGCCGAACGAGCGGTGTTCGTCAATCTTTTCCATCGTGGACTCCGCGCAGAATTCGAGACAGTCGTTCCAATCTAAACGAAATCGCCGTGATGTCGTGACCGACACCACGGCGATCCGGGTTCATGCAGACGATTCTAGAAGTGCAGAACCGAACGAATGGCCTTGCCTTCATGCAACAGATCGAACGCTTCGTTGATCTTTTCGAAGGGCAGATCATGGGTGACGAAATCGTCGATATTGATCTCGCCGTTCATGTAGCGATTCACGTAGTCCGGCAGCTGGGTACGACCCTTGACGCCGCCGAAGGCGGAACCACGCCATACACGACCGGTCACCAGCTGGAACGGACGGGTGGAGATTTCTTCACCCGCACCGGCCACGCCGATGATGGTCGACTCGCCCCACCCCTTGTGCGCGCATTCCAGCGCCGCGCGCATGATGTTGACGTTGCCGATGCACTCGAAGGAGTAGTCCACACCGCCATCGGTGAGTTCGATGATCACCTGCTGGATCGGGTCGTCATAATCCTTCGGGTTCACGCACTCGGTGGCTCCCAGCTGCTTGGCGAAATCGAACTTGGACGGATTGATATCGATGGCGATGATGCGGCTGGCGTTGGCCATGCGCGCACCCTGGATCACCGACAGGCCAATCGCGCCCAGGCCGAACACCGCCACGGTCGAGCCTTCTTCCACGCCGGCGGTATTGAACACCGCGCCGATACCGGTGGTCACGCCGCAGCCGAGCAGGCACACCTTGTCGAGCGGCGCTTCCTTGTTGACCTTCGCCAGCGAGACCTCCGGCACCACCGTATATTCCGAGAACGTGGACGTGCCCATATAGTGATAGAGCTCGGTGCCGTCCTTGGAAAAACGGCTGGTGCCATCCGGCATCAGGCCCTGACCCTGGGTTTCGCGCACCGCGCCACAGAGGTTGGTCTTGCCGGATTTGCAGAACTTGCACTCGCCGCATTCGGCGGTATACAGCGGGATCACGTGATCGCCGGGCGACACGCTGGTTACACCTTCGCCGACTTCCTCGACCACGCCCCCGCCTTCATGGCCGAGAATACGCGGGAAAAAGCCTTCCGGGTCGGCGCCCGACAGGGTGAACGCATCGGTGTGGCAGACCCCGGTCGCCACGATGCGTACCAATACTTCCCCGGCTTTCGGCGGTGCAACGTCGATCTCTTCAAGAGTCAGCGGTTTGCCCGCTTCCCAGGCCACGGCGGCACGACTTTTCATGGCGTATCCTCGTTATGCAATGAGGTCGTTGCATCATTGCTTGTATGAATATGGCATTCGAGTCTATCGCATCGGTCCAACGCCTACGCAAGACAGACAATGGTTGAACATGGCCCTCGAACGCGAAGAATTGCTTGCGCGCAGGGCCGCGTCTGGCCAGACTTCGCCTTCTCGTTTTTCCTTCATCGCGATAACGCATGCTCGACTGTATCGAGATCGAACCGAAAACCACCGCCCGCGCCAGCGTGATCTGGCTGCATGGACTGGGCGCCGACGGCAACGATTTCGTGCCGATCGTCGACGAACTGGGCCTGGGCACGGATCACGGCATTCGTTTCGTGTTCCCCAACGCCAAAACGCGCCCGGTGACCATTAACAACGGCATGGCCATGCGCGCCTGGTACGACATCAAGGGCATGGCGATCGCCGACAAACAGGATGCCGAGGGCATTCACGACAGCGCGGCCGAGATCGAACAGCTCATCGCCCGCGAGCTCGAGCGCGGCGTGGCGACAGAATCCATTGTTATCGCCGGCTTCTCACAGGGCGGCGCGATCGCGCTGCATACCGGCGTCCGCCATGCCGATCGGCTGGCCGGCATCATGGGTCTGTCCACCTATCTGCCCCTGGCCGAAACCCTGGCCGGCGAAGCCAGCGACGCCAACCGCGCCACCCCGGTTCTCATGGCCCATGGCAGTCACGATCCGGTGGTGCCGGTGCAACTCGGCCAAACCAGCCGTGATCACCTCTTGGAGCAAGGCTACAACGTCGCCTGGCACGAATACCCGATGCAGCACCAGGTCTGCATGCCCGAGATAGCTACGATCGGCCGCTGGTTGGGCGAGCGTTTGCTGTAATGATCGAAACGCTACAGGCCCTGATCGCCGACTTCGGCGCCTTCGCGGTGGCCATCGGCTGTCTGCTGGAAGGCGAAACCTCGATTCTGTTGGGCGTGTTCGGCGCCCACCGCGGCTGGCTCTCGCTGGAGAGCGTGATCGTCGCAGCCACCGTAGCCACGATCATCGGCGACAACCTGTGCTTTCATATCGGCCGCCGCATGGGCCGGCCGGCGCTGGATCGACGCCCCGGCTGGCAGCCCAAGATCGCCCGGGTCGAACGCCTGCTCGAAAGCTACGGCGCACCGGTGATGATCGGCTTTCGTTTTCTCTACGGTCTGCGCTACGTCACGCCGTTTCTGCTGGGTTCGCTTGGCGTATCGCCGCTACGCTTTTTTGTGCTGGCCACGATCGGCACGCTGCTGTGGGTCGGCACGGTCACCTTTGTCGGCGTGCAGCTGGCCGGCGCGATCGAGCACGCCCTGGCCCATATTCAGGATGTGGAAAAGATCCTGGCGGCCGTTGTGCTCGTCGGTGCCGGGCTGGGCCTGGCGATCTACTGGATGCGCCGCAACGTCACCGCCCAACGCTGACAGAGCCGATCTCGTACGCGATTTTGCGTCACTCCGAAGGCCAGAGCCTGCCGATCACATGGATGACGCTGGCTTGATTTGAGCCCCGTCGTGTTGGGCCACGGCTTGCAACAAGCGCGCATTTTGCCCGCAGATCGACGCAGATCGGCCCAGATCAAGACACGGTCCGACGATGCGGCTCCGGGTTAGACCGACGGCTGACAGGTGGCTACCACCCGTAGCACACGGCGGTTTTTGATCTGCGGACCGAGCACCGCTGACTTTCCCGCGGTTCTCGAATATAACGCTCGCCTAGATACCATCTAGCTGCGCAAAATCGTGCCAGACAAGGCGCGTGGCGCCGGCCCTGATTATTCCAGGGTCAAGCCGCGCAACGCCGCATGGCAGAAAAACACAGCGCGGCGCGACGATTTCGTTAGCGTTAACCGACCCTAGCGGTCGATCGAATAGATCAGGTCGCCGCCGGTGGCCACGCTGCTGGACTCGGTTTCCAGGCGCCAGCGCGAGCTGAGCGTATAGCGCAGCGACAGCGTCGATACCGGGTTGAACAGCCCGATCCCGTAGCTCACATAGAGCTTGGGCGACAGATACTTGCCGACCGTGAACGCGGCGTTGTCGCTGGACTGTCCCGCCCCTGCGCCAATGCCGATATCGTCGATACCGAGCCGATCGCCGACGTTTTCCAGCGTCTGATTGGCCCGGTTGTTCCCCAGCGCCAGCGCGGCCCGCGCGACCAGGCTGGACTGCTGGCTGTTGGCGCCGTCGAGCGGGCGCCCCAGCAACAGCCAGGACAGCTGTTCGGACTGGCCCATCGCGGGCTCGGAAAACAGGGTCAGCCGCGGGTTTTCGACGCTGCCGCGTACTTCCACGCCCACGGTGACATCCTCGGCCGGGTAACGCGCCGCGCGCAGATCCAGCCCCGGCTCGCTCACCGGCCCGCCAGCGAAAAGAATACGGCCTTCCTGGATATCGAGATTCTGACCATAGGCCCGGTACGCGCCGTCCACGATCTGAATCTCGCCGGTGCCGGTGGTGACATCACCCGGCTGTTGGACGACGCGTAGATCGCCGGTGAGGTTGGCGGTCAGGCCGAAACCCTCGATATGCACGTCGTCGCCAAGCACCACCTGCACATCGGCATGAATCGCGCGGGTGATCGCCTCGGTCGCCGCATCGGGTTGTTCGTCGGTCACGATCACCTGATCGCCCGAGACGGTGGTCACCCCCGATGCCGGCAGATCCCGGGGTGTGATCGACGCTTCGGGCACCACCACGCGGCCTTCGACATCCACCCGCGACGGGGTGACGGCCACACGCAGATCGGGGCTGACGTAGGCGGTGGCGTCCGGGATGTTGACCACCTGAAAGCGCTCGCCGCGAATGGTCAGATCCACGTCCTGGCCGTCGTCGTTGAGCGCGATCGCGCCGTTGGCCGTGAGCGTGCCGCCGCCGGATTTCGCGCTCGCTTCGATACCGATGGTATCGCCGCGGCCGTTGGCCGCCAGACTCAGATCGGTCAGCACCAGGCCCGGCGTGACCAGGACCACGCGCGAGGCGTTCAGGCCGATATCGCCCAGTACGCTCGGACGCGCGAGGGTGCCTCCAAGATTGAGCTGGCCGGCGATCTTGCCATCGAACTCGTCGACTTCCGGCGAGAGCTGCTCGATCACCGACAGGCGCTGGATATCGAGATTGACCGACCCGCTGAGCGCGCGTTCGGTCAGCGGCGCGGTGCCGGGCGCCACCGCGACATCCGCAGCAATACGTCCGGTCTGGCCCAGCGGCAGGTCGATGGCGCCGTCGAGTGCGGAGCGCTGCATACGCAGGGTGATGGTGCCGGGCTCCATATCCACAATCCGCACAACGCTTTCGTCGGGCTGGGTCATGGATACGCTGCCGGCACTGGTGTTCAGGCGTGCGTCGACGTCGGGGTCGCCGCCGGCCGGTAGACGGGCGTCGATGGTGCCGGATACCGAGCCGTTGATATCCAGACCTTCGGGGAAATAGGTTTTTGCGTAGTCGTAGGCAAAATCCGACAGCTCGATATGGGCGCTGCTGGCCTTGGCGTCGTGACTGCCGCGCAAACAGACACGGGCGTCGCCCGAGGTCAGGCAGGCGTTTTCGATCGACTGCGCCTTAGCCGATACCGCGCCCTTGGCCGTAGTCGCCAGCGTCCACGGGGCCAGTTCGCCGTACGCCGCCTTGAGCTGCTTGAGCGAATAGCGCCAGTTCATCGTGCTCTTGTCGAGCGCGCCGTCAAGGCCGATATCCGCGGTGGCGATCTCGGAATCCACGTTGGCGCTGATCGAATGCGCGCCGGGCGTACCGTTCATGCGCAGGGCCACGCTGTCGATCGCCTGCCCCCCGGCATTCACGCCGGCGATATCCAGCGCCACGTTGGAGCGACTGTTGCCGGACCAGTCGACCTTGGCATTCAGATCGGCGCGGGCTACGCGGTTGTCGTCGACGGCGATATTGCGGGCCGCGAGGGTGGCATCCACGTTCGGCGCCGACACCCGGCCCTTGACCGTGCCCCGGCTCTGCAAGGAGCCGGCCAGCGTCGGCCAGGCCGTGGACAGATCGCTGGAATCGATCGTCCAGCGGCCGTCGAGCGCGGCGTCCGGTGTCCAGCCAAAGCGGCCGCTGATCTTGGCATCGGTGGCCCCCGAGACCAGATCGAACCGATCCACGAGGACATGATCGCCCAGATACCGGGCCTTGGCGTCCAGGCGCAGCGGCTGGCGGCGCAGGCTGCCGCGGGCGGTGAGCTTGTCGATATCGGCCACGATGCGCTCGCCGTCCTGTTTCGCCCGCAGGTCGGCGACCAGGTCGAAATCGCCCGGTACATCGGCCACTACCGCGCCCGGATTGATGTTCTTGCCTTCCAGATGGGCGTTGACGTCCAGCGCCGGCGCCCAGCGGATCGAGGCGTTGCCGTTGATATCGCCCGGGCCACCGCTGATATCGAGCTTGGCCAGCTCGAAGGCTTCCATGCTGCCGCGCCCGTCGAGGCTGAGCTTGCCGGCGGTCTGGCCCACGACCTGCCAGGCCAGGTTGGTGGCCAGTTCGTAATCGCTCATTTCACCGGTCAGGCGCACACGCCCCGACTCGGAGCGATACGCCGGCGTGCCGGCCAGCGGCCACTGCAGATTGGCCCAGTCCACCGACAGGTCCATGGCATTGCCTTCGGCAAGGGCGACCTGGCCCTTGGCGGCAAGCGTGCCGGCCATGTCCGGGCTGGACAGATTCAGGCTGTCGACAACGAGCGTATCGCCGGTATAGCGCAGGGCGCTGGTCAGCGCGGCGCGGCCGTAGTCGGCGCTGTCGGCATCGACGTCCACGTTCACGTCGAGCGCATCGATCGGCCCCTTGGCGCCCACCGTGGCGGTGAAGCCGGCCTGGGGCAGGTCCTCGCGTATGGCCGACAGGCGCGTATTGTCGAGCTTGAGGCTGGCATCGACCGCCGGCTTGTCGAGAGCGTTGGTCAGCCGCCCGCTCAAGTTGACGTTATAAGGCGCGGCCACGGTCAGGCTCAGGCCCAGATCGGCCAGATCGCCCTCGATCTCTGCATCGGCCTGGATGGGCGCGAGATCGGGCAGGCTCAGCGCGGCGTTGAGCGACAGATTGGTGGCATAGCCACCGCGCGGGTTCAGCCGTGCCTGGGCATCCACGTCGAACATCGGGCCGTGGCCGGTCAACGATTCGATATGCCAGTTTTCGTCGTCCAGGCGGGCATTGGCCAGGCGCGCGCTATCCACCACGAACGGCTCGGCGTCCGGTGCCGTCGTGGCAGAAATATCGTCCAGCGCCACGTTGTCGATCTGGACCGTGACCGGCAGGTCGATCGCGTCCGGCAGGCTGAACGGCTCGGCCGGCTCTTCCGGCTCGGGTTCCGGGGTATCGACGATCTTTGTGACTTCGTAGTTCACCCCGCGTACGGCGAGATTGCGTACGTGCACGGTGGCCGAAAGCAGTTCGCTGGCCGTCCAGTCCAGATCCACCGCGTTGACGGACAGCTTCAGGGTCTCGGTTTCGACGTTCACGCCGCGCACTTCCAGCGGGCCGATCAGCCGGCCTTCGACGCTGGCCACTTCAATGCCGTCGGGCAGGCGCGGGCCGATCTGGCCCCAGGCGAAGTCGAGGCCGCTGCGCGTGGTCGCCACCCAGGCGATCAGGCCCACCAGTACGAGCACGATCACCAGCAGAATCAGCAGCGTCCATTTGACGATACGCCAGACCCGCGAGCGCTTCTTGCCGGTCGCGTGCTTGTGCTCGCCGTTTGCCTGCGCGGGCTCGGAGGCGGCGTTGTTATCGTCGTGTTCGCTCACAGGTCGGGGCCGAGGCTGAAGTGAATACGGAAATCGCTGTCCGGATCGTCCAGCGGATGGGCGAGATCAAGCCGGATCTGGCCGACCGGCGAAGCCCAGCGAAAGCCGATGCCCACGCCGCGCTTCAAGTCGAAGCTGGTGGTATTGGCCACATCGCCGACATCGAAGAAGGCGGCCAGACCGTAGTCCTTGTATACCTTGTAGTCGGCTTCGATGCTGCCCACCGCCAGATAACGGCCGCCGATGTTGTCACCGTCGGCGTTTTCCGGGCTGATCTGCTGATAGCCATAGCCGCGCACGGTACGATCACCGCCGGTGAAAAACCGCTGCGACGGCGGCAGTTCGTCGAAGTCGTCCACTTCGATGGCGCCGAACTGGCTACGCAGCAGCAGCCGGGACTTGGAGGTCAACGGCAACACCGCGTTGCCGGTCACCTTCGCCTGGACAAAATCCACGCTCGAGCCCAGCGACTCGCTGGCGCCGTGCACGTCCACCGACGCGCTCACACCCTTGCGCGTATTGAGCAGGTCGTCGGCCTTCTGCAGGGTGAGGGTATAACCGGGGTAGAGCAGCGTGGAGGTGCGATCGCCCACGTCATCGCCCAGATCGTAGGTCTCGCGTTCGAGATTGATATAGGCGCGCTTGCGCCCGAGCGACCAGCCCGTGTCGCGCACCGCGCCGATACCGTAGTTGATCGAGGTGATATCGCCGAAATCCTCGTTGGCGACGTTTGCGGTGAAGCTGAGCTTGTCCTGGGCGACGTTGGCGATAGGAATATCGTAGGAGGCCTGCAGGGCCTGCTGGACCGCCGACAGGCGCAGATCGCTGCGAAACTGATGGCCGCGCTTGTTGAGATGGCGAAACTTCACGCCCAGGCCCACGCGCGGGCCGGTATCCGTGCCGTAACCGGCCGAGATCTGGTAGCTCTGCGGCTTGCTCGCCTCGGCGGTCACCCCCACGGGCACCTGTAGCCGGCCGATGCTGATGAGCGGATCGTCCGGCGGATAGATGATATCGAACAGCCAGTCGCCGATCGGCGCCTCACGCTCGGCATCGCCGCGTTCGGCCTGAATCGAGATCTTGTTGAAGTAATCGGTATCCGACAGGATCAACTGCAGGTCCACCAGGCGCTCGGCATCGAACGGGTCGCCGGCCTTGAACGGCACGAAACGACGCACGAAATCGTCGTTGAGCACGTCCTGGTCGAAGCTGACGTCGCCGAAGTAGTAGCGCTCGCCGGTATCGAGCACCAGATCGATCGCCGCCGTATTGTTGTCGGGGCGCACGCGGATGACCGCCTGACTGAAGCGCGCGTCGAGATAGCCGGCATCGTAGGCCGCGGTATACAGCGCGTTCTTGGTGGCCGTGTACTGCGAGTGGATCAGCCGCTTGCCGGTTGCCAGCTTGCTCGCACGCAGCGCTTCGCGGATTTCGGGCAGCTCGTCGCCGGGTCCGCGCACGGCCAGGTTGAGCGCGGTGACCTTGGTCTGGGGTCCGCGGTCGATACGAAACGTGGCCTGCCAGGTATCGCCGTCGCCGCCGGGCTCGGCCAGCGTTTGTTCGATCGTCGGGTTGTAATAGCCGAAAGGCGCGAGCGCGGCCTTGATCTCGTTGGGCGCGAGCCGATACAGACGCCGGATCTTGCCGGGCGCCCAGGGCTTTTCATGCTCGGCAGCCACGGAAAGCGAGTTGCGCACGTTGGCGAGCAGCGGGTCGTTGATGCCGTCGATATTGACGTTGACCGTATCGGCCACCGCCGGACGCACGAGCACGCCCGCAAGCGCGATCACCACCACCAGCGGCAGGTGCCGCCGCTTGAATAAGCTGCTATAGCGCCGGATCACGGTGCTCGTGTTGCCCAACCAATGCTGTGTGCGCATCCGCGTTTTCAAAACAAAGCCCCCGACAGGCCGAACGGGCTGCCAGATGAAACGCAGACCTGATGCCCAAGATTACCGTAAACGAAACCGTGCCCCACAAACATCCGGCCCGGCCTCGCCTGCGTTAGCTACGCGCGGCGCCGCTGCGGCGATTCATGGCCGCCCCCGTCTCGGGTCTGTGAACGCTACCGCCAATCCTCGCGTTGCCTTCCGGAAATTCGCCAGGCAAGGCGCGAGGACAGATGTTTGGTCAACCAAATGAACGACGCGCACCGCGCATTGTCCTGCACGAAAAACGGGCCGCGGCGCGGCGGTTTCGTTAGCGTTATCAGACCCTAGCGATCGAAATTGTCGATCGTTAACGCGCGACAATCGTCGGCGCCGTCGATGCCCAGGACCCGGGTATAGAAGGCGCGCTCGGACTCGATCGCGGTACGAATATTGTCGGCATCACGAAACCCGTGCCGTTCCTCGGCAAACTCTACGTAGGCCACCGCCACGCCGCGTTCGCGCAGCGCGGCGGCCATGGTTTCGGCCTGGTCCGGGGGTACGACCTTGTCCTTGAGCCCCTGCAAGAACAACACCGGGCAGGACAGGCGTTCCGCGTGCGCCAGCGGCGAGCGCTCTGTCAGCAGCGCCTCGTCGGCGCCGATCAGCCGATGCAGGTAGCGGGATTCGAATTTGTGCGTCGAGGCCATCAGACGGCGCAGGTCGCCGATGCCGTAGTAGCTCGCGCCGGCGGCGGCCACGTCGGTGAAGGTGAGCACACACAACACGGTATAGCCGCCGGCGCTGCTGCCGGAAATGAGCACGCGCTCGCCGTCGACCCGGCCGCGCTCGGTCAGATGGCGCGCGCCGTATTCGCAGTCGGCGACGTCGGCCACGCCCCAGGCATCGGTCAGCTTTTGACGATAGGCACGCCCGTAACCCGTACTGCCACGATAGTTGACGTCCAGCAGCGCATAGCCGCGCGACGTCCAATACTGAATACGCGCATCCAGCGCGGTGCTGGTCGCCCCGGTCGGGCCGCCGTGGCATTTGAGAATCAACGGCGGGCGTTCGTCTTCGGGGCCACGATAGGCATGGCTTGCCGGCGCGTAGTACAGCCCGTGCGCCGTATCACCGTTGGCGGTGGGCCAGCTGATCGGTTCCGGTGCCGACAGCGCGGCAGTGGCCGGCAGGCCGTCGGTGGCCCGCAGCACCCGCGGCGTGCCGTCGTGCTGGATGGCTACCAGCTGTTTCGGCGTGCGTGCGTCGGCGGCCACCACGACCACGGCGTCGCCGATGGACTGCAGCTGTTCGTAGAAATCCCAGGCCAGCGGCCAGGGCGAGAACGTGCCGCTGTTCTGATCGACCTCGCCGATCTGCCACAGGCCGTCAGCGGTGGCCATGGCAATGAGCCGGCCGTCGTCGGTGAAGGTATAGGTACTCTGGCCGAACACCCATTGCGGCACGCCGAATTCCGCGCGCTCGCGGGTGACTGCCTCGAAGCCGTCCTCGCCAGGGCGCTCGCGATAGATATTCCACCACTCGTTATCGTCGCAGACGATATGCAGACGCCCGTTCGGGTCGAAACGCGGGCCGAACAGCGAGGCATCGGCCGGCGCCCATAGGCAACGCGCCGCACCGGGCATGCCTTGATCCGCGATCTCGGCCTGCCAGAGTTCGGTGGCGTCCCAGGGCATATCGGGATGATTCCAGGCCAGCCAGAACAGACGCTCGCCGCGCGGACACAGCCGCGGGCTGGCGTAGAAATCGTGGCCCTCGGCGACGACGTGGCGTGCGCCCTCGGCAGTGACGCGTTCGATCGTCGCCTTCGGCTCCCCGCCCTCGACCGGAGTTTCGGCGACCACGAAGAGTCGATCGCGGCGCGCGTCGTATTGCAGATCAGCAAAGCGCACGTCGTCGTCGGTCGCCGTGACGGCCTCGATCGTACCGTCGGCATCCCGCCGATAGATCGCCTGATCGGCCGCGTTGACGAACCAGACGGTATGCGCATGCACGGTAAACGCCGCGCCGCCGTATTCGTGGACCGCGCTGCGCGCACTCAACGGCGCATCAAGCAGCGACACGGCCTCGCCGCTGTCGTCGAGGCGCATGATCGTATTGCGCCCGGCCTCGTCGGGACGGCTTTCGATCCAGTAAAGGGTGGCCGTATCGGCGCCCCTGTCCACGCATACATCGCTGAGTTTACGGCCTGCCGCGGCGACATGATCGGCCGTGATGGCCGACGGCCAGCTGCCATAGGGGCGGATTTCGCGTTCTGTGCTTTCCTGCGTGTTCGTCATGACAACGCCTTTTTCAAAGATCAATCCAGGATTCGTCGATTGCATGCGTGGGCCGTGCATTGGCATCGAAACCCCGCTCGTGAAATGCAACCGAGCCGTCAGCGCGGCGTTTGATCACCGTGGAGGCGCGCGTGCCGTAGTAGTCGCTGCGAATGAAAAGCGGGGATAGAAAACGCTCGCGTTCAGCGCCGACGCCGGTATCCGGCAAGGCGTCGATGGGCGCGACGTCCGTATCGGCCAACAGCTCGAACAACGCGCCGGCCTCCAGATCGTCGTGTTCGATGCGCCCACGCAGCCGCCACTGCGCGGCCTCGGTCTTGGGCCAGTGATCGCCCCAACAGCCGTTGGAAATGGCATGCACGCCCGGTCGCAGCTCCAGATGACGCACCGCGCCGCGATTGGATACGAACCACAGGCTCGTTCGATCGCCGACCAGCAGATTGAATGGCCCGAAGGCATCGCCCTCGGCACGCATACGCGCGGCCCAGTCGCCGGCATCGGTTTGTGCCGCGAAATAATCACGCACCAGCAGACCACGAGAACGCGCCGCGGCCGGCTTCGACGCCTCGCGAACGTTGGTCACCGCTGCGAAGCGTCCCTGCCGATCGGCCGCACACCACGCGCCGCCGGCCTGCAGATCGCGCCCGCCGAATGCTTCGGCCGGCTGTTGCCACCAGTGGGCGGCCTCGGTGGGGCGGGCATGAAACTCGTCGCGATTGGCGGCCACGATCAGGTCCAGTTGTGGATGGGCGCGCCAGGCAAAGGTGATCAGACACATGCAGCAATCTCTCCTGCGCTGCGCGAAGCTGCTAAGCTTTTCGGCTGATTTTTCGGGTCAAAATCATGAGTGATAGCAACAGTACGCGGCATCATGTCGTCATCGTCGGCGGTGGTTTTGGCGGTCTGTTCGCCGCGCGCAAGCTCGGACGCAGCGGCTACGACGTCACGCTCGTGGATAAGCGCAATTTTCATACCTTCCAGCCTCTGCTGTATCAGGTCGCCGTCGGCATGCTCACCACCGGCGATGTATGTACGCCCCATCGCGTGACCCTGCGCCGCAAGAAAAATATCCGCTCGCTGATGAGTACGGCCTACGATATCGACCCGGCAAAGCGTCTCATCTTCCATGAAAGCGGCGAGCTTTCCTACGACACGCTGATTGTGGCCACCGGCGTCAAACATGCCTATTTCGGCAACGACGAGTGGAGCGAGCACGCGCCCGGCCTGAAAACGGTGGAACACGCGCTGCGCATGCGGCGACGTATATTTCATGCGTTCGAGACCGCCGAGCTTACCAGCGACGCGGCCGAACGCGCGCCCTGGCTGAACTTCGTTGTGGTTGGCGCCGGCCCGACCGGCGTCGAACTCGCCGGGGCCATCGCCGAACTCGCGCATCGCATCATGGTGGAGGATTTTCGCAGCTTCGATCCACGTGAAACACGTATTCTGCTGGTCGAAGGGGCCGGCCGCGTGCTGCCCGCCTATCCGGAAAAGCTCTCGCGCCAGGCCGAGAAGATGCTGGAAGAACTGGGCGTCGAGGTGGTCACCGATACGCTCGTATCCTCGATCGACGAACAGGGCGTAACCATGAAAGGCCCGGACGGCGAACAGACGCTGGCCGCGCGTACCGTGCTCTGGGCTGCCGGGGTGCGTGCTTCGGTGTTCGGCGAAATACTGGCCGAACGTACCGGTGCCGAGCGCGCCAACGGTGGCCGACTGGTGGTGGATGCCAGCCTGACCCTGCCCGACTATCCGGATATTTTCGTGATCGGCGATCTCGCTGCGGTGACCGATCGCGCCGACAAGGCCGTGCCCGGCCTCGCACCCGCCGCTATCCAGCAGGGCGAATATGTCGCCAATGTCCTCAAGCGCCGTCGCCGCGGCAAGACCACCCCCGGCTTCAAGTACAAGGACAAGGGCAGCATGGCGGTCATCGGGCGCAACCGCGCGGTCGCCAATCTGCCGGGTTTCACCATCGCCGGCTTCAGCGCCTGGCTACTATGGGTATTGATACATATCTATGCGCTGATCGGCAGCGAGCGCCGGCTGCGGGTGATGGTGCAGTGGGTATGGAAATACTTCACCTGTCGCACCGGCGATCGGCTGATTACCGGCCGGCCGCCGAATACCCGCCGGTTGCATGAGACCCGCGGCCAGAAATCACGCTGAAGCCAGGCGCCGCGCGACCCAGCAAGCCACTCGACGATCGCGCGGTCGATCAGACCGCTTCGGATTCCATGCCGAGTTCCTTGATCTTGCGCGTAAGCGTATTGCGGCCCCAGCCGAGCAGGCGCGCGGCCTCCTGACGGTGGCCGTCGGTAC
>NZ_CAXGSH010000034.1:0-35338 GCF_964012375.1 uncultured Salinisphaera sp. | reverse complement strand
TACCTTCTACTTTTTGATCTGCGGGGCACTGGTCATGTGGATGGCCGCCGGCTTCACCATGCTGGAAGGCGGCTTGGTTCGTGCCAAGAACACGACCGAAATCCTGACCAAGAACATCGCGCTGTACTCTATCTCCTGCATCATGTACATGATTTGCGGCTACATGATCATGTACGACGGCAGCCTGTTCTTGAACGGCATTGCCGGCGGCGACAACCTGGTACAGGAAGCCCTGGCCACATCGGCCGAAAACGGCTTCGGCGGCGATTCGGTATATGCCGACGCTTCCGACTTCTTCTTCCAGGTGGTGTTCGTGGCCACGGCCATGTCGGTGGTTTCCGGCGCGGTAGCCGAACGCATGAAGCTGTGGGCCTTCCTGGGCTTTGCGGTAATCATGACCGGCTTCATCTATCCGATGGAAGGCTCCTGGTCGTGGAACGGCGCCGACGTGTTCGGCCTCTACAACTTCGACGATTTCGGCGGCTTCTCCGACTTTGCCGGCTCCGGCATCGTGCATATGGCCGGCGCTGCCGCGGCCCTGGCCGGTGTGCTGCTGCTTGGCCCGCGTAAGGGCAAGTTCCGCGCCGACGGCACCGTCGGCGCCATCCCGGGCGCGAACCTGCCGCTGGCCGCACTCGGCACGCTGATCCTGTGGATGGGCTGGTTCGGCTTTAACGGCGGTTCCGTGCTCAAGCTCGGTGATATCGCCAGCGCCAACTCGGTGGCCATGGTGTTCTTGAACACCAACACCGCCGCCGCTGGTGGCCTGGTCGCGGCCCTTCTGCTCGCCCGTGCCATGTTCGGCAAAGGCGATTTGACCATGGCGCTCAACGGCGCGCTGGCCGGTCTGGTGGTGATCACCGCCGAGCCTTCGACCCCGAGCCCGCTCGTGGCGACCCTGTTCGGTGCCGCTGGCGGCATCCTGGTGGTGTTCTCGATCCTGGCGCTGGATAAGCTCAAGATCGACGATCCGGTGGGCGCGATCTCGGTGCATGGTGTCTGTGGCCTGCTCGGCCTGCTTGTGGTGCCGATCACGAATGACGGTGCCAGCTTTGGCGGCCAGATCGTCGGCGCGCTGACCATCTTCGTGTGGGTGTTCGTGACCAGCCTGATCGTCTGGGGCATCCTCAAGGCGGTTGTCGGCATCCGCGTCTCGGAAGAAGAGGAAGTCGAGGGCGTGGATCTGGGCGAATGCGGCATGGAAGCCTATCCGGAGTTCACCTCCGGCGGCAGCCGTCGCTCGATGTCCTAAATCGCAAACGCTCGCGAGCGATTGCGCATCGAAGAGGCCCCGGCAACGGGGCCTCTTTTTTTTGTGTGATCCCGCCACCCGGACGCCGTGCCCTATCACACACGCTGCCCCACGGCAGACATCGCCGATTACCCTGTGCGCAATACCGCATCTTCATTCTCGGCATCGGCAACACGGCGGCCGGCTTCGCTATACTTCGCGGCGATCGATTCAGACCGCCCCGAAACGCCATGCTGCCCACCAAAACGCTTCACCTCCCGGCTTTCTTCCTGCTTCTGGCCAGCAGCCTGCCGGCCGCCGCCGCGCCGGTAATCGACGGTGCCGATACCGCCTGGGTCATGACCACGACCGCACTGGTGCTATTCATGACGCTGCCGGGGCTGGCGTTGTTCTATGGCGGGCTGGTGCGGGTACGCAACGTGCTGTCGGTACTCATGCAGTGCTTCGCCATTTGTGCGCTGGCCTCTCTGCTCTGGGTGATCTGCGGCTACAGCCTGGCGTTCTCCGAAGGCAATGCCTTCATTGGCGGCCTCGACAAGCTTTTCTTTGCCGGCGTGAGCGTGTCCAGCGTGGCCGGCACGATTCCCGAGCCCGTGTTCGCCCTGTTCCAGATGACCTTCGCGGTCATCACGCCAGCGCTGATCATCGGCGGCTTCGCGGAGCGGTTTCGATTCGCCACCCTGCTGGTGTTTACTGCCGCATGGTTGCTTCTGGTCTATGTGCCGGTCACCCACTGGGTGTGGGGCGGCGGCTGGCTGGGCCAACTCGGCCTGCTCGACTTTGCCGGGGGTACGGTCGTGCATGTGACCGCGGGCGTAGCTGCGCTGGTTGCGGCTATTGTCGTGGGCCCGCGCCACGGCTTTCAGAAGACCGCGATGGCGCCGCACAACCTCACCATGACCGTCTCCGGCGCCGGCATGTTGTGGGTCGGCTGGTTCGGCTTTAACGGCGGCAGCGCCCTGGCCGCCAACGGTCAGGCCGGCATGGCCATGCTGGTCACGCATCTGTCGGCTGCCGCCGGCTGTCTGACCTGGATGGCGGCCGAATGGATTCGTTTCGGCAAGCCGAGCGTGCTCGGTATCGTGACCGGCATGGTCGCCGGCCTGGGCACCATCACCCCGGCCTCCGGCTATGTGGGCCCGGGCGGCGCGATCATCATCGGCATACTCGCCGGCGTGGTCTGTTTTACCGCCACGCTCTGGGTCGAGCGCAGCCTGCGCATCGACGATTCGTTGGACGTGTTTCCGGTGCACGGCGTGGGCGGCATTATCGGTACGCTGCTGGCCGGCGTGTTCGCCTCCACCCATCTCGGCCCTTTCTCGGGCCAGGGCTTTGCCGCGGGTATCGAAAGCATCGTTGCCCAGGTGGGCATTCAGGCGCTTGGCGTGGCGTCGGTGTTCGTCTATACCGGCGTGCTGACCTGGATCATCCTCAAGGTGCTCCAGGCAACCATGGGTCTGCGCGTGGCCGTGGAGAACGAACAGGTCGGCCTCGATATCTTCGAACATGAAGAACGCGGCTACGATCTCTAGGCCACACCTTTGCTGGCAGCGTGCGCGCCAGCTGTTAGACTCGCTGGCATCAGAAATGAGGAGTTTCAAACCATGAAAATGGTTACCGCCGTCATCAAGCCCTTTCGTCTCGACGATGTCCGTGAAGCACTCGCCGAAGTGGGCGTACACGGCACCACCATGACCGAAGTCAAAGGCTTCGGGCGCCAGAAAGGCCATACCGAACTCTATCGCGGCGCCGAATATGCCGTGGACTTCCTGCCCAAGGTCAAACTGGAAGTCGCAGTGGCCGACGACCGCGTGGAAGCCGTGGTCGAAGCCATTGTGGAAGCGGCCAAGACCGGTCAGATCGGGGACGGCAAAATCTTCGTACACAACCTCGAACAGGTCGTACGTATTCGTACTGGCGAAACGGACCGCGACGCGATCTGATCGGCTGCCCGCGTCGGCGTTGGGTCGGATCCGGCAGCGCGGCGTGAGCACGACACGTTTCCAGGCCATCGGGCTGGCGACCGGCGCGATCGGCCCGGTCGACATCACGATTGGCGCCAGCGAATGTCTGGGGCTGAGCGCGCCCTCGGGTGCGGGCAAGACCCGTCTTTTACGCGCCATGGCCGACCTCGACGCACACCACGGCGAGTGTCGCCTCGACGGCGTGGCTGCCGTAGACATGCCGGCGCCCGAATGGCGCCGGCGTGTCGCCTTTCTGGCCGCGGAATCGGCCTGGTGGGCGGATACACCGCGGCCGCACTTCGAGCGCGACTGCGCCCCCCTGCTGGACGCCCTGGATCTGTCAATATCGCTGCTCGACCAGCCGATCGAACGCCTGTCCTCCGGACAGAAACAACGTCTGGCGCTTGCGCGCACCCTGGCCCTCACGCCCGACGTTCTCCTGCTGGACGAGCCCACCGCCAATCTCGACGATCGCAATATCGAGCGCGTGGAGCGACTCGTCGGCGACTATCTGTCGAACCGGCGCGCCTGCTGTATCTGGGTAAGCCACGATCGCGCGCAGCGTGAGCGGGTCGCCTCATCGCAATGCCAACTGGATAGCACAGGCCAGCCGATCGAGGCGTCATGCAACTGATTTCGCTGTCGTTTTTCGATCTGGCACTGGCCGCTATCGCGGTCCTGGCATTGGCAGCCACCACTGCGGCCATGAAGCTGGGCGTCACGCGCACGCTGCTCGTCGCGGCGGTGCGCACCGCGGCCCAGCTCGCGCTCGTGGGCTTGATCCTGGAGGCCGTATTCGCCCAGGAGCGCCTGTTATGGGTGGCGCTGATGGCGTTCGTAATGCTGCTGCTGGCCGGCCGCGAGGCCGCGAGCCGGCAGAAGCGCCGCTTTACGGGCGGCTACGGCTTTCTGGCCGGCACCGCGTCGATGTTTTTGTCGTCGTTCGTCACCGCAGTCGCCACGCTCGTGATCGTGATCCGCGTGGAGCCCTGGTATACCCCGCAATACGCGATTCCGCTGCTGGGCATGCTGCTGGGCAATACGATGACCGGCATTGCCCTGGCCATAGACCGACTCACCCAGGAAGTCTGGCGCGGTGCGAACGTGGTGGAAACCCGGCTGGCCCTGGGGGCCAGCGCCAGCCAGGCGATCGCCGATATGCGCCGCGATGCGATGCGCGCAGGGCTCATTCCCATGCTCAACGCCATGGCCGCGGCCGGCATCATCAGCCTGCCCGGCATGATGACCGGCCAGATCCTGGCCGGCAGCCCGCCCTGGGAAGCGGTCAAGTATCAGATATTGATCATGTTTCTGATCGCTGCCGGCACCGGCTTTGGCACCCTCCTGGCGGTCGAGCTGGGCACCCGGCGCCTGTTCGACGAACGCCACCGGCTGCGCCTGGATCGCCTGCGCCGCGTCTGAAGCGGTGCCGCGGCGCTCAGGCCTGCGGCTTGAGAATACGGCTGAGCAACTCCTTGAGCCGCTGCAAAACGCCGCGCTTTTCCCAGTTTTCGAGCGTGACCTGATGGCAACGTTCACGATCGTCGTCGAAATCGGCGGCGAGGGCGGCGAAGGTGGGCGGATCAATCATGGCAATGGCGATTTCGTCGTCCTTGCCCATCGAGCGATGGTTGAAGTTCGCCGAACCACTGATCGCGACCACATCGTCGACCAGCACGATCTTGGCGTGCAGCATGGTGGGCTGATAGCGATACAGCTTCACGCCGGCTTCGAGCAGCGGCTGGTAGGCGTCGTCCGCCGCGGCCCGGGCCACGCGCGAGTCGGTATAGGGCCCCGGCATGAGCACTTCGATCTCGACCCCGCGACGGGCCGCGTTGCAGAGCATGTCGATGGTGGCGGTATCGGGCACGAAATAGCCGGTGGTGATCCGCAGCCGATGCCGAGCCAGCGAAATGACCAGCCGAAACAGGGTGGCGATATCGCTGTAGTTGACCGCGGCCGAGGTACGCAACACCTGGACGAGCGCGCCGTTCTTCTCCTCGTCGATTTCCGGATCGGCATATTCCCAGCTGTCGTCAAAGCCGCGCTCGCCGGCCTCGACCCAGTTGGACAGAAACGCCCCGCGTAGCCCGTCGACGACCGGCCCGGTCAGACGAAAATGGGTTTCGCGCCATTCATCGGGTTCGCGGGCATCGCCGTCCCATTCGGCGGCGATGCCGACCCCGCCGGTGAAACCGATCCGGTTATCCACCACCAGAATCTTGCGATGGGTGCGGTTGTCGGCCTGCCAGAAGCGCCAGCGCACGGCCGGCCGGAACCAGGCGATCTGTGCGCCGGCCTGGGTCAGATCGTCGAGCACGTCGCGGGGCATGCTGTGTGCGCCGAAACTATCCAGGAGTATGCGTACCCTTACGCCGGCACGTGCACGCCCGGCCAGCGCATGACCGAATCGCTCGGCGATCTCGCCCTGCCAGTAGATGAAGGTCAGAAAATCGATCGAATACTCGGCGGCCTCGACGGCCTCGATCATGGCCGGAAAAATGCGAACGCCGTTGACCAGGCGTTCGATCCGATTACCGGCGGTGAACGGTATACCCAGCGTGCCTTCGAGCGCGCGCCGGTAATCTCTTGGGTCGTGGCTCGAAGCGGATTTGGGCGTATTCATGGCGACAACACGATTATTTGTGTTGCAGCCTACACCACAGCCATAACGGCCCGAAAATCCATGCCAGGCCGGCGGCCATCAAAACACTCTGCAGCAGGCGGTTCTGCAGCAGCGGCCGTAGCAGGCGATCATGCAGCCGAAGGGCGTGACGGCGCCTGCCCCACACGGGCTCCAGCGCCACGTCGATTGCCAGAAAAGGCTGCCAGCTCTGGGCGAGCGCAACCCCCGCAATACGCCAGCTCACCGCAATCGATGCGCCGGTGCCACACTCACGCCAAAGCGAGGCCAGCAGACCGATATAAGGCCCAAGCAGGAGACGTTCGGTCTGGCTCTGGCGGGCGTAGACGCTCGGGGCGCGCTCGAAGAACCGGTCCACGCCGGCGGTGTACATGGCCATAATCAAAGCCATGAGCAGATAGCGCGCGCGCTCGCCTTCATTCTCGAAGCGCCGGGCCGATGTTGCCAGCCGGTGCGGGCACAGCCGCCACTGACCTGCCTCGACGATGGCCGCCGCCATGCGCTGATCTTCCAGAAACCCAAGGCCGGTATCAAAACCGCCGAGTTCGTTGAAGAACCGGGTCGCAATGATCAGCCCCTGGTCGCCGTTGATCGTATAGCGCCGGCCGGTCGCGCTCTTGGCTTCCAGATAGCGATAGAAAAACGCATGCCCGGTCGTTTCTCGATCGAAGCTCAGGGCAAAGTGGCCGGCCAAGCGCGCCCGATCGTCCGCCCCGAGAGCGTCGATCGCGGCCGCCAGCTGTCGCGGGTGGGTCAGGCGGCTGTCGGCATGCAGAAAGCAAAGCCAAGGATGCGTGGCCCGGGCGGCCGCGGCATTCATCTGCGCGCCGCGTCCGGGCGGGCTGAACACCACCTCGGCATGGCCGGCGCGGGCTAGCGCGACGGTTCGATCGGTAGAGCCGCCGTCGGCAACAAGCACCTGCAACACCACGTCGCGCTGGGCCGCCAGGTCGGCCAGCAGCGGCCCCAGCGCCTCGGCTTCGTCGATCGCCGGAACGACGACGGTCAGCGCGGCCGGCGCACCGATCAGCCGGTCTCCTCAGCCTCGTTCAATGAATCGGGTGCAGCAAAGCCGGGCAGGCGTTCACGCAGCCAGGCCGGGATGCGCTGTTCGAGCCAGTACACCGGTTCGCCGTAGCGCCCGGCGCTGACAAAGCCCACATGGCCGCCATGGCGGGATAATTCCAGCCGTATAGACGACGACAGGGCATCCGGACCCGGTATGACGTCCGGCGCCATGAAGGGGTCGTCTTCGGCATGAATGATCAATGTGGGCAGGCGGATATGCCTGAGAAACGGGCCGCTGCTGGAGCGCTCGTAGTAGTCCTCGGCATCGCGAAAGCCGTTGAGGGGCGCGGTCACGGCATTGTCGAACGAGGGAAAATCCCGCAGTTTGCGAAAATCCGGGTACGGCTGCGGCGCTTCGATGAGCTTGAACTTGGCCTCGTAGGCCTCGCGCAGGCCGTTGATCATATGCGCCTGGTAAATACGCGACAGCCCCTGCTGAATGGCCTGGGCACAGCGCTTGAGATCGTAGGGCACGGACACCGCCGTGGCACAGGCCAGGGGCGCGGCACGTCCCTGTTCGCCAAGATACTTGAGCAATACGTTGCCGCCCAGCGAATAGCCGACCGCGGCCAGCGGCGCCCGCGCAAAGCGCCGGCGTACGTGGCGTACAACGGTATCGAAATCCTCGGTTTCGCCCGAGTGATAGCTGCGGGCAAGACGGTTGGGCTCGGCCGCGCCGCGAAAATGCATCAGCACGCCGCGCGCGCCGTGGGCGTCGGCCTGACGCAACAGCCCCCGTGCGTACTTGGATTCCAGCGAGCCGTTCAAGCCGTGAAGCACGATCACGATGGGTGCATCCGCATCGAGCCCGCGCTCGGGCAGCCACGACAGATCCAGAAAGTCGCCGTCGTCCAGCTCCAGGCGCTCGCGCTCGACTTCCAGCGCCGGCGAAGGCCTTACCTTGGACGCAAACACCGTCTGCGCATGCGCATTGCGCAGCCAGAACGCGGGCTCGAAGTCGCTGCGGGTCAGCATGATGCAGATCGAGGGTCGAAAATCGGGTACATATCGACGCCCAGTCTACCGCCCTAGCGTTTCAGCCAGATAACCATCCCCGAGCTGGCGCATCTGACGCATGATCCAGGCCGCCTGGCCCTGAACATAGGGCCCGGGCGACGCCGCGCTGTAGCGCACCGGGTTCGGCAGCACCGCGGCCAGCCTTGCACACTGGCCGGTACTGAGCCGGGCCGCGCTCACGCCGAACAGGCGCTGGGCCGCGGCGCCCACGCCGAACACCCGGTCATCGAACTGGGCGATATTGAGATACACCTCGAGAATACGGCGCTTGGGCCAGAGCACTTCAAGCCAGAAGGTCAGATAGGCTTCCACGCCCTTGCGGATATAGCTCTTGGCCGGCCAGAGAAAAAGGTTCTTGGCCGTTTGCTGGCTGATGGTACTGGCACCGCGAATGGTGCCGCCCTCGGCGTTGTCTGCCAGCGCGTCGCCAATCGCAGCCCAGACAAAACCATGATGGGTCGGGAAGGTCTGATCTT
This sequence comes from uncultured Salinisphaera sp., assembly GCF_964012375.1. Lineage (NCBI taxonomy): Bacteria > Pseudomonadati > Pseudomonadota > Gammaproteobacteria > Salinisphaerales > Salinisphaeraceae > Salinisphaera > uncultured Salinisphaera sp. Next base: position 26,917 of record NZ_CAXGSH010000034.1, on the reverse strand, counting down.
CGGATGCGACCGCCGCCAGCGGCATGCAGGCCGCCATGTCGTCAATATCGGTCCAGCGATAGAAGATCGTCGGACCGTTGTCGCTGGCCTGACTTTCGAAGTGCACGCGTAGCATGTACGCGGTGACCGGCGGGTTGACCCAGCGCATGACCAGAATCATCGCTGCCGGCGTGAGCAAGAGCACGCCGACAGCGATCAGCACATAGCGAAAAGGGCGTTTAAACAGGACGCTCAATAGTTGCTGTTGCCGCTACCGTAGCCACCGCTACCCTGCTGGTAGCTGTCGTCGTTGGCGCTGTTCGGCTGGTTGTTGCTGTTGTTGCCGCTGTTGCCGCTGTTGTCCTGGGCGTCGTAATTGCCCTGGCGTACTTCAACGCCGTTACCGCTGTCGTAGGGCACGGCCTGGCCACGGCTGTAGTCGTCCTGCTGGCTGCCGCCGTTGCCGTTATTACCGTTGTTGTGCGAATCCATGCTGGTACCGCGGGTGGCGGCTTCGCGATCGAAATCTTCCGAGGCCGGCATGTAGCGGTCCAGCGTATAAACGAACTTCTGGCCCGCCTGGGGCAGCCCGGACTCGTTGCCGTTACGCAGAATCGAGTAGGCATCGATGCCGGCCTTGTCGTAGAACAGCCAGTTCGCTTCGCGGTCGATGCTGATCTTGCCGCCTTCCAGGGAAACACCGGCGAACAGGCCACGGGCGCGCGAGTAGGAATAAACCTCGGCATCGAAGCCCAGGTTGGTCGACGCCCCGGCGCTACGACCGACCGGCCCGGCCGCCACGGCAGCATCGGCACCGAGATTGACCTGACCGTTGGCGATCTTGTCGATGCTGCGCTGGGTCTTGAATACCAGGATGATATCCGACGAGGAGGCACCGGCCTGCCAGCCGATCGAGCCGCCGGTCAGCGAGATGAACGTCGGATTCGACCAGCTGCCGTCCGCGGTGCGTACCGACAGCACGCCCTTGCCGTGGCGGCCGCCCAGAATGAAGCCGGCCTTGAATACGCTGGGGATGACGGCGATGCCATAGGCCTGCCCGAGCAGCGCCGGCGGGATGGCGTTTTCCGGGATATCGACGAACTGGCGCACCACGGTGGTGGCGTCGTCGAGCTTTTGCTCCTGTTCACTGGCCGCCAACGCGCCCGAGGTGGTCGACAGCAGCACAACCGCTGCCACGAACGCCGTGATCCATTGTTTCATCTATGCTTCCCCTGCTTTCGGAGTTGAGGTCGGCTCATGTGTGCCGACTCGAATCGAGTGTTACTCGCGATCAGACCGCTGCAACAACCACAGGTTCACACCGGCGGCATGCGCCGCGATCAGCCCGGGCCCTCCATCAGCCGTTTCTGGGCGGCCAGCGGCGCTTCGTCGCCGACGGGCTCGGCTTTCGTATAGCGCCCGTCGTTGCCGAGCAGCCAAGCCTGACTGTTGTCGGCGAGGTAGAGCGCGAGTTCACGCTGAACCCGATCATATAACGCCGGACTGGTCACGGGAAAGCAGGTCTCGACCCGGCGGAAGAAATTGCGATCCATCCAGTCGGCGCTGGCCAGATACAGCTCGGGGGTATCGTCGTTGGCAAAATAGAATACCCGCGTGTGCTCCAGGAAACGCCCGACGATGGAACGCACCTCGATATTCTCGGATACGCCCTCGACGCCGGGGCGCAGGCAGCAGATACCGCGCACGATGAGTTCGATCTTCACCCCGGCCTGGGATGCCGCATAGAGCGCACGAATGGCCTGGGGTTCCACCAGCGAATTCATCTTGGCGATGATATGCGCCGGTTTGCCGGCGCGGGCGTTCTCCGCCTCGCGATTGATCTTGTCGATGATCGCGGTATGCAGCCGAAACGGTGCGTCCAGCAACCGCTCCAGACCCGATACCTTGCCGAGGCTGGTGAGCTGCAGAAACATTTCGTGCACGTCGTTGCCCAGGGCATCGTCGCAGGAGAACAGGCCGTAGTCGGTATACAAACGCGCCGTCTTGGGATGATAGTTGCCCGTGCCCAGATGCACATAGTTGTGCAGGCCGTCGGTTTCGCGACGTACGATCAGCGTCATCTTGGCATGGGTCTTGTAGCCGACCACGCCATAGACCACATGCGCGCCGGCGGCCTGCAGACGGTTGGCCAACTCGATATTGTCGGCTTCGTCGAAGCGGGCGCGCAGTTCGACCACCACGGTGACTTCCTTGCCGGCGCGCGCGGCTTCCACCAACGCATCCACCACGGCGGAATCGGGCCCTGTGCGATACAACGTCTGCTTGATCGCCAGCACGCGCGAATCGGAGGCGGCCCGACGCACGAAGTCGATCACCGGCAGAAACGAATCGAAGGGGTGATGCAGCAGCACGTCCGCAGCACGGATTTCTGCAAACAGATCGCCGCTCGGCCCCAGCTCGCTGGGCAGGCGCGGTGAGAACGCCGGGTATTTGAGATCCGGCCGATCGACGGTATCCAGCAACGACATCAGGCGGTTGACGTTGACCGGCCCGTCGACCTGGAACAGATCCTCCTTGGACAGCAGAAACCGGTCGAGCAGGTACTTGCACAGCGATTCCGGGCAGTTGTGCGCCACTTCAAGACGCACACAGTCGCCGTAGCGGCGCGACGGCAGCTCGCCCTCGACCGCACGCAACAGATCGTCGACCTCTTCCTCGTCGACGAACAGATCGGAATTGCGGGTGACACGGAACTGATAGCAGCCCCGCGTGCCCATGCTCGGAAACAGGTCGCCCACGTGCTGATGGATGATCGACGACAGGAATACGAAGTCGTGATCGCCGCTGCCGGCCTCGCGCGGCAGCTGAATCACGCGCGGCAGCGCGCGCGGCGCCTGCACCACGGCATAGTCGATCTTGCGCCCGAAGGCATCGGTGCCGTCCAGCGACACGATGAAATTCAACGACTTGTTGAGAATACGCGGGAAGGGATGGGCCGGATCGAGTCCCAGCGGGCTGATTACCGGCAGCAGCTCCTCCTCGAAGAACTCGGCCAGCCATGCACGCTGTTCCGGGTTCCATTCCGAACGTCGCAGAAAGCGGATGCCCTCGTGCTGCAAGGCCGGAATCAACTCGTCGTTGAGGGTGCTGTATTGTTTGGCCACCAGTTCATGCGCGCGGCTACTGATGGCACGCAGGGCTTCACTGGGGGTGCGGTTATCGGCTTCGGTCGGCGAGTTGACCAGCTCGGCCTTCTGCTTGAGCCCGGCCACCCGCACTTCGAAGAACTCGTCCAGATTGGTCGAGGAAATACACAGGAATTTCAGCCGTTCGAGCAGCGGTACGCGCCCGTCGCGCGCCTGTTCGAGCACCCGGTCGTTAAACTCAAGCAGTGACAGCTCACGGTTGATGAACAGATCGGGGGCATCAAGCGTACGCTCTGCGCCGTCCTCTACATTTGCATTCATGCGTAATCGACTCGCAGCGCTCTGCGCCGACTGGACAAAATGGGCCTAACGGATAACAACAGCAGATGACAATTCCATGACAGACACCGTACTGCAACTTACGGCCTACCATATCGATGCCTTTACAGACCGGGTCTTTCGGGGCAATCCGGCATCGGTCGTTCTGCTCGATGAGTGGCTCGATGATACGACGCTCCAGGCCGTGGCGGCCGAGCATAACCTGGCAGAAACCGCGTTCGTGGTCGCCGGCGAGCCGGCGCACGCCCTGCGCTGGTTCACCCCGACCTGCGAAGTCGAGCTATGCGGCCATGCCACGCTGGCCACCGCCTACGCCCTGCTGCACTGCTGCAACGGGTTCAGCGCGCCGCTGCGGTTTCAGACCCGCCAGGCCGGCGAACTCGGCGTAAGCGAAAACGACGGCATGCTGTGGCTGGATTTCCCCAGCCGCCCGGCCGAGCGTCTTCCCCAGGCGCCCGTCGAAGTCGAACAGGCCATGGGCGCGAGCAGCCTGGAATGGTATGCCGGCGCCAATCATCTGGCCGTATATGAAAGTGCTGCCACGGTCGCCGCGCTTGCGCCTGATATGCGGGCACTGGCCGCCTGCAATCGACAGGACAACCGCGGCGTGATCGCCACCGCCCCCGCCGACGACGGCATCCATGATTTCGTGTCGCGTTATTTCGCCCCGGCCCACGGGATCGACGAAGATCCGGTTACCGGCTCGGCGCATTGCACCCTCGCGCCCTACTGGGCGGCGCGTCTGGGCAAAACGCAGTTGGCCGGCCGCCAGATCTCGCGCCGCGGGGGCACGGTCATCTGCCGGCTGGAAGGCGATCGCGTGCATCTGGGTGGACAGGCAGTACGCTATGCCGAAAGCCAACTATTCATCCCGATCGAAGGCCGCAAGACATGACCCAATTCGCACTCGTTGCCGGCAGCCTTTATGGCCTGATCGGCGTACTGCTGGGCGCATTCGGCGCGCATGCCCTGGCCGCGAGACTCTCGGCCGACATGCAGGCAATCTGGCATACCGCAGTCCAGTACCAGTTCTATCACGCGCTGGCGCTGCTGGCGGTCGGGTTGCTGGCACGCCAGGGCATGACCGGCGCGGGCGTTGCCACCGCCACCGTCTGTTTTGCCGTCGGCACGCTCATTTTCTCCGGCAGCCTCTACGTGCTGGCCTTTTCCGGTATTCGCTGGCTGGGTGCGATCACGCCGATCGGCGGCGTACTGCTGATCGTGGGCTGGGCGGCGCTGCTGTGGTCGATCGTGCGCGGCTAAGCCAGCTCTCGCAGGGTAGCCAACGCCTTGTCGACATGCCGGCCGGCGGCCAGCTGGGCCTGATAGCGCAGGCGTACGATGCCCTGACGATCGATCACGAACGTCACCCGGTTGCCGAGCACGCCAAGCGCCCGGCCGACGTCGAAGGCCTTCGACAGGCGGCCGTCGTGATCGGAGACCAGGGCGAAGTCGAGGCCGTGTTTTTCCGCAAAGGCGCGATGGCTGGCATCATCGTCCGCGCTGATGCCGATGACTTCGGCATCCAGGGCGTTGAATGCCTCGAGCTGGTCGCGAAAGCTACAGGCCTGGCGGGTACACACCGGCGTATCGTCGCGCGGGTAGAAATAGACCACCAGCGGGCGCTGTCCGATCAGGGATTCGGTATCGATCGCGCGGCCATCGTGGGCGCTACGCTGAATAATCGGGGCTCGATCGCCCGTATCCACTTTATGAGCCATGACAATTATCCAAACAGCGCGCGCCAGAGCGCGACGGTGACGATAGAGGCACAGGCGAGCCCGAGACTGATCCCGACCACGCCGCCCCAGCGGGACTTCTTCGTTTGTTCTGCGGTTTCCTGCTCCAGCCAGCGCCTGAGTACGCGCTCATTACGGCGATTGGCCTTCCAGGCGAAATCGAACAGATCGCCGACAAGTGGTACCAGACCGACCACGAAATCCACGCCCACGTTCGCGCCCATACGCATCCATACACGCTTGGGCGCGCCCAGCCGCAGCGCCTCGACAACGATCAGGCTCGAAAGGCCGGTGCCGACCAGGTCGCCGGCAAACGGGACGAGGCCGAAAAGACCGTCCAGACCGACGCGCTTGCGGATGATCGGCAGCTCGAAGGCATCGTCGAGCCACCAGGCCACCCGCTCGATACGACCCAGGCTGGCACGGCGCTTGGCAAGCAGTGCGGGCGAGACGGCATCGTTCATCGGGAACCTCGGGTCTGTCCATTCATGGTCGCGTATGGATAATGCGGCCGCGGATATTTGCGATCATTGTATGCCGATTGCCATGAGCTTAGATGTCCGAAGCCGTTTTCGGGCCAAGGAATGACATGAAGAACCTGTTGACCCTGATCTTGATCGCGCTGGTCGCGTTCGTTGGCTACGCCCTCTTCTGGCCGAGCGATTTCATGCCCCAGCCGTGGACCGTGGCAACGGCCACCACCGGCGATGCGCCGGTGCGAAGCGCGCCTTTGGCGCAGGCCGAACGCCTGGGCGAAGACACGGCCACCGGTCCCGAAGACGTGGCGATCGATAACCAGGGACGGCTGTATGCGGGCTATGAGGACGGCACCATCCGCCGCTTCGACCCGGACGGCAGCAATGGCCAGGTATTCGCCACCACTAACGGGCGCCCGCTCGGGCTTGCCTTCAGCAGCAAGCCGGTCGCGCCTACCGATGACCAGGCAAGCACCGAGTCGGGCGATGAAACGGGCGGGCCAGAGCAAGCGACCGACGCGCCGCCGCCGCAGACGCTGATCGTGGCGGATGCCGACAAGGGGCTGCTCGCGATCAACCCGGCCGGCGATATCAAAATCCTCGCCAGTGGCGCCGAAGGCCGCCCGTTCAAGTTCACCAACGACGTGGACGTCGGACCGGATGGCACGATCTATTTCACCGACGCCTCGAGCAAATACGGGCATGACGCCTACCGCACCGATATTCTCGAACACGGCGGCCACGGCCGTCTGATGGAATACGATCCGGCCACCGCCACGGTGACGGTGTTGCTGGGCGGCTTGCAGTTCGCCAACGGCGTCGCCGCCAGTGGCGACGGCGCCTATGTGCTGGTGACCGAAACCGGCAGCTATCGCGTGCTGCGCTACTGGCTGAGCGGCGATATGGCCGGCCAGAGCGATATCTTCATCGACCGGCTGCCCGGTTTTCCCGACGGCATTTCCCATGGCGCCGACAGCGACACGTTCTGGCTGGCACTGTTCGCGCCCCGCAACCGGTTGCTGGACTTTACCGCCGACAAGCCCTGGCTTCGACGCATCATCTACCATCTGCCCAGGGCGCTGCAGCCGGAACCCGCGCATGTCGCCGGGCTGATGGGCATCAAGCCGGACGGTACCGTGGTGACCGATCTGCGGGACGACAGCGCAGGCGCGTTTGCCCCGATCACAAGCGTCCAGGAACAGGGCAATAGCCTGTATCTGGGCAGTCTGAGCGCCGATGCGTTCGCGCGTATCCCGCGGCCCACGCCTGAAACCACGCCATGAGTTCGCGCCTGGAACAAGCGCTGGTCGATTTGCGCGAGGCCCGGGCCCGGCTCGAGCGACGCAGCGAGCCGGCGTTCGATGCCCGCCTCAAGGCGCTACGACGATGGCAGTCCGAACGCGCGGCAGCGCTGCACCGGCCGCTGGCCGAACGCTATGACGGCGAAAAGCTGCTGCACTTTCTGACCCGCAGCTTCTATCTCGAAGCCGACTGGTCGGAGCTGACCTCCGACCCGGCCAAGATTTCCTCGCGAATCGGGCGCATCATCGACGACGACCGGCCGCTGGTGATCGCGGTCCGCCTGCAACACACCGCGGACAGCCTCGATGCCGACATGGCCGCAGCGCTCGAGACCCGCCTGCCAGCGCGACCGATCACGCCGACCGCGTATGTGCGTGCCTTTCGCGAGGTCGGCCAGTTCGACGTTCGCGAACAACAGATCGGCTGGGTACGCGAACTGGTGGATCTACTCGGCGGGTTTGCCGACAACCGGGCCGCCTACTGGGCGTTCAAGCTGGCCGGTTCGCCAGCCAAGGCACTCGGCATGGGACAGACCTATGGCCTGTTGGCAGAAGGCTTTGCCGCCATGCGCAGCACCCGCGACCTGGAAAGCGCGACGCGCGAAGTCGTCACCGTTCAGCGCCGCGAACTCGATCGGCTCACCGGGCGCGCAGGCCCGGATCGATGATTGCGCGCGGCCGTGCCTTGACGCATTCTCAGCACAAACTCATCACCGCAACTATCCGATGACCATCACCATTTCCGACGCCAGCCTTGTGCCGATCGTTTCGCTGGCCGCAGGCATCGCCATTCTTGTCGTGCCGCGCCTGCTCAATTACATCGTCGCCGGCTATCTGATCCTGATCGGCGTGCTGGGGATCGTGAACTTCTAACGCAGGCGTTGGCCCGCCTACGCGCGGCCTGGCTTAGAGCCGCAGCGCCCGCATCAGACGCCACGGCCCACCGGCCCGAGCGCTGTGCCGGGCGGCTTTAGAGCATGCCCACCTGAAGCTTGGCGGCATCGCTCATCATTTCCATCGTCCAGGGCGGGTCGAACACCAGTTCCACGCGCACCTGGGCGATGGTTGGCACCATCTTCACCTTGTTGCGCACATCGTCGACGAGAATATCGCCCATGCCACAGCCGGGGGCGGTCAGGGTCATGTCGATATCGACAATGCGCGCCTGCGGGTCGCTGTGATCGAAATCGCATTGATAGACCAGGCCGAGATCGACCAGGTTGATGGGTATTTCGGGGTCGAAGACGGTGCGCATCTGCTCCCAGACCATGGCTTCGACATCGTCGTTGCCCGCGCCTTCGGGCAGGCGCAACGGCTCGGGCGGCTCCTGGCCGATGGCATCGGCGTTCTCGCCGGCAATACGAATCAGGTTGCCGGCGATATAGACGGTGAACGAGCCACCCAGCGCCTGGGTGATATTGCCGTGGGTACCCACCGGAATTTCGACCGTGTCGCCGGCCGGGATCAGCACCGCCTCACAGTCGCGCTGGAAGGTTACGGGTTCATTGGAGGGCATCTGCATGGCGCGATACCTGCGTTGATGTATATCAACATAGTCTACCAACCGCGCTGTTAGCTGTCCGAAAGCCTTTGGCCGCCACGCTCTGATACGATTACCCCTATGAAGAAATCACTGCTTGTCGTCGCCCACGGCAGCCGCCGTCAGGCCTCCAATGATGAAGTGCGCGCGCTCACCGAACGCGTGCGCGCGGAGTCCAACGAACGCTTCGCGGCCATCGAATGCGCTTTCCTCGAACTCGCGGAGCCGTCCATCCCCGATGGGCTCGCCCGCCTGATCGCCGATGGCGCCGCGCATGTCACGGTTTTGCCTTATTTTCTGTCGGCCGGCCGTCATGTGGCCGAAGATATTCCTGAAGAGGTCGAGGCCGTACAGGCCGCGCACCCGGACGTGCATATCGAGATTGCCCCTTATCTGGGCACCTCGGACGTCATGCCACGGCTGCTGCTGACCATGCTGGGCGACAGCGCGGCCGCGAGCGCCTGAATGATGGACCGGATCGCGGATAACCGCCGTTTCTGGCTCGGCCTCAACCTGTTGCTGCTGGTACTGCACGGCTTTGGCGTGTACTGCTACGTGATCGGCGGCTTCGCCCATCCGGTCACCCAGCTCTGGGCGATCGTGCTGCTGATTCATATCCTGGAATTCCCGCTGGCATTCATCGCGGTGCAGGGTCGTGGAGTTGGCTGGGGCACAACCATCATGGCCACCCTTATCTTCGGCTTCACCTGGTGGGTGCCGGCCCGCCGCGGCGTGTTTCATGCGTGAGTCGTTCAATGCCACGCGCGCCGCGCTGGTATGCGGCATTGCCGTAGCGCTCGTGTCGCTGACCGGCGCCGTGTTTCCGCCCGGGGCGTGGTACGAACAGCTCAACCAGCCCGCCGGCACGCCGCCCGATATCGCCTTCCCCATCGCCTGGACGCTGCTTTATATCGGCATGGCGGTCGCGGCATGGCGCGTCTGGCGTGCTGCCGGCATCGGTCGTGCGCTGGCGTTGTTCGCGGCCCAACTGCTGCTCAACGCCCTGTGGATGCCGGTGGCGTTCGGCGCCCATGCCCTCGGCTGGGCCTTGATCGTGATCGTCGCGCTCTGGCTCGTGCTTGCAGCGACGCTGGCTGCATTCTGGCGGATCGACCGGCTGGCCGGCGCGCTGCTCGTACCCTATCTGGCCTGGGTGAGCTATGCGGTCTATCTCAATGCCGGCCTGTTGGTGCTCAACTGGGGCAGCCTGTAATTCCTGATCGCGTCGCTCTATTCACCTAGGAGTTGTTCATGGCCTTTGTCGACAAATACGGCCCTTGGGCTCTGATTACCGGCGCATCGGCCGGCATCGGCGCGGAATTCGCCCGCCAGATCGCCGCCAAGGGCGTCAACGTGGCCCTGGTCGCACGCCGCCGCGAGCGCCTGGAAGCACTGGGCGCAGAACTGGAGTCCGAATACGGCGTGCGCACGCTCGCCATCGCGGCCGACCTGTGCGCCGACGATTTTCTGACCACGATCACCGAAGCACTCGGCACCCGCCACGTCGGCCTGCTGGTCAACAACGCCGGCTCGGGGATGACCGGCGAATTCCTGGATCACGACCTCGACGCCGAGCTGCAGATGCTGGCGCTGAACTGCCGCGCGCCGCTGGTGCTGGCGCACCATTTCGGCCGGCGCATGCGCGACGATCGTCGTGGCGGCATCATCATGCTGGCCTCGGTGGCCGGCATCGTGCCCACGCCAATGTTCGCCAACTACAGCGCCACCAAGGCATGGAACCGTTTTCTGGGCGAAGGGCTGCACGAGGAACTGGCGCGCGACGGCGTCGATGTCGTATCGCTGTGCCCGGGCCTGACCCAGAGCGAGTTCTTCGACCACGCCAACGTCGACCCCAGCAACTGGCCCGCGCCCATGCGGGCCACGATCATGAGCGCCGAAGACGTGGTCAAAGCCGCGCTGAAAGGTCTGGGCCGGCATTCGCAGGTGGTGCCCGGCCTGTCTTATCGCATGCTCATGCGCCTGTCGCGTCTGTCGCCCGGCTCACTCACGCCGTGGATGATCGACCGCGTCATGCGCCTGGCCCTGCCCAAGAGCGACAACTCACGCTAAAGCCGTCTAAAGGAGCCATACGATGGCCGATCTGAAGGACAAGACCCTGTTCATTTCCGGCGCCTCGCGGGGCATCGGTCTGGCGATCGCGCTGCGCGCGGCCGCCGACGGGGCCAACGTCGCCATTGCAGCCAAGACCGATACCCCGCACCCGAAGCTGCCGGGTACGATCCATACCGCGGCCGAGCAAATCGAGGCGGCCGGCGGCAAGGCGCTACCGATCGTCTGCGATATTCGTGAAGAGGCGCAGGTCGAAGCCGCGGTGAAAAAGACCGCCGATGAGTTCGGCGGCATCGATATCTGCGTGAACAACGCCAGCGCGATCTCGCTGACCGGCACCGAAGAGACGCCGATGAAGCGCTACGATCTGATGAACCAGATCAACGCCCGCGGCACCTATCTGGTGAGCCAGAAATGCATTCCCTATCTCAAGGAATCGCAGAAAAAGGGCAATAATCCGCATGTGCTGATGCTGTCGCCGCCGCTGGACATGAAGCCCAAGTGGTTCGGCCCGCATGTGGCCTACTCGATCGCCAAGTACGGCATGAGCCTGTGCGTGCTCGGCATGGCGGAGGAATTCGCCGAAGACGGCATCGCCTTCAACGCGCTGTGGCCGCGCACCGGCATCGCCACCGCCGCGATCAGCCTCATCGGCGGCGAAGAGATGATGGCGCATTGCCGCAAGCCCGAAATCATGGCCGACGCGGCCCACATCATCCTGACCCAGAACAGCCGCGACTTCACCGGCCGGTTCTGTATGGACGACGTGCTGCTGCACGAACACGGCGTCAACGATTTCGATCAGTACGCGGTGGACCCGAGCAAGGAACTCTGGCCCGACTTCTTCGTGCCGGACGACGTGCCGCCGCCGCCCGGCTCCATGGGCAATCGCACCGACTGACAGGCAACCGATCCGGGCCGGCAGACGGGTTCGTCTGCCGGCGCGAATTGCCTCAGAAGCTCACGATCGCGATGACCTGCGAATAGATATTGGTATCGTCGTCGCCGAGCTGCGTGCCGCCTTCCGCCGCCGAGTTGTCCGGGGTGTAGAAGCCGACCAACGGGCTGATCACGAGATGGTCGTTGACGACCCACTGGGCATAGAGATCGAACTCGTTGCCGTCCAGGAAACCGCGCCCTGCGTTGTCGAATTCAAAGAACAGTGCGCCCAGCTCGACGGTATCCGAAGGCGCGAGTGAAACGCCGACGTGGTGTACATCGGTATCGCTGTTGAACGGCCCGGCATAGTTGGCGGCCACTTCCCCCTGGAACCAGGTGCCGTAGCCGCGGTTGAAGCCGAAGAACAGCGGATCGAAACCGCCCGAAAAGCTCGAGAAACGATAGCTGAGCTTCGGCGACCACGGCACGTCGGCAAAGGTCCAGCCCGCTTCGCCATACCAGGCATGATCGTCGCCGCCGCCCAGATAGTCCTCTCCGTTGTCCTGATCGACATATTCCGCGGACAGAAACAGATTTTCCACGCCGAGGCTGCCGTTGGCCCGGAAGGCCAGCGTTTCCTGGCCGTCGCGATGCTGGTAGCCAAGAAATTCAGCCGATTCGTCGTCGACGTCCAGGCCCTTGAGATAGGTCACGCCCAGCGTGCCGTAGGTTTCGCTGCGGTATTCCAGGTTGGCCCCGGCGAGCTCCATTTCGGCCTGTGCCTTGTTGTCGGAGTCGAGCCAGAAACCATCGAGATGAAAGCCGTTCTCGCCGCCCAGGCGCAGGATGGCGGTCTTGTCGAACGCCTTGCGCGCCGCCAACCAGTAGGCGCCGCCTCGGCTGAGGCCGCTCGGCGCAATGCCGGCATCGGCCAACGGCTGGAAGCCTTCGCCAAAGTTCAGCGAGTCGCCGTTGATGAGGAAACCGTCGCCGATGGTAAAGCTCTGGCTGCCAACGGACAGGTCGATACCGTCTTCGCCGAGCCACGGCACGAGATCGCCCGAGGTCCAGCCGATATAGGCATCCTCGACCTGGGTGTCCTCCTCCTTGCCGGTACTGAAACCACCGGCATCGCCGTCACCCCGGGTGGCCGAACTCAGCAGGTTGAACGCACCGTACACGCTGCCCGCCCCATCGAGAGCGTGGGCCGCACTCAGCCCGTATTTGGCATAGCCTTCTTGCCAGGTCGGGCTGGCGTCTTCCGCGATCAGGACCTGGTTATAGGCCTTCTGACTGTTGAACACGCCCAGTGCCGCTTCGATATCGAAATTGAGCAGCGTCTCGTCGCTTTCGTACAGAATATGAGCGCCAGCCTGGGCCGAGCCCAGCAAGGCCGCTACCGCCAGAACCGTTGGCACCGCGCGCCGGCTGTTCGATGTCTTCATGAGTCCCCCTTGGATGATGGGCACAGTGCGCCCGGTTTGATTGCAGACTCGAACGCGTCGAGCCAGCGGCCTATGGCCGGTCCTCAAGACCGTCACGAATGGCAATCTGGCGATCGCGCATGCGCTGCAGCAGCACATCGCGCGTGGTGTCGATCTGGTCCAGCGGCTCGGCGCGCAGGCCCGCCACCTCTTGCGCGCTGTACGGCTTGAAGTGGGCGGGGGTGCTGTCGCCGGCAATATCGCTGGTCAGCATCCAGTTCATCAGATCGGCCAGCTGTGCATCGGTGAAACTGGATAGCGATACCCCCGGCACGCGCACCAGAAACTCGCGGCCCCCCTCGACTTCCAGAAAATGGCCTACGAAGTCCTTCATCCGTGGCACGTCGTTCTTGCGCGAGCCCTCGCCGTCCACGTGATGACAGCCGGAGCATTGCAGCTGGTAATTCACCCGCGGCCGGTAGCCGGCTTCGCGCGGCGTGACCGCCGGCACCTCGTTGCCGGGCGCCGGCCTGTTGTCCGGGCCCGGCAGGCTCTGGGCCTGCCCCACACCAAACGGCAGCACGAGGCCCGCCACCAGCACCAGCCGTGCGGCGATGCATGCCGACCGACGCATGGCGCTAGCTGGCCACATCCCGAATCGTGGCAATGGTGCAGTTGTAGGTGAGATGCTCAGCACCCAGGCACCAGTTGATGTCGTTATTGTTGAACGGCCGATACAGCGGCTGTTCGCTGTCGTTGCGGTTGCAGGCACACTGGCCGCAGGCCTGCTTGCCGCAGCAGTCGTTGTAAGCGATCACATAGTCGCGCCCGTCGGCCGGGTTATGACAGGTGCCCACCCAGGTGACTTCCGATACATCGGTGCCCGGCGGGCAGGCGTTGATGGTGCCCCCGCAGCAGGTACACAGAAAGCCGTCGACCGAGCAGTAGCGCCAGTAATCACAGCTTTGCGGATCGCCCGGGTCGCCCGGCGTGCCGGGCTCTGCTGCATGCGCGTTGCCGCTGCTGCGATCCACCGGCAGGATCAACGGCAGCGCGCTGCCGACCACCACCCAGGAACCAAAGCGCACCAGGGCGTTGCGGCGCGACGTCGAATAGGCGACATGACGAGCCGAGCGTTCGAAGAAACGATCTAGAAATTTCATGGGGTCCCCCGGTGGTTATTGCGCTGCACGCTTCTGGCCGTGCATATATTCCTGGAGCGAGCCCACGCCCATGGACTGGGCTTCGAACAGGCTTTCCAGATGTTCGCGGTTGTTGACCAGACCCTTGGCCCGCAGCACGCCGTCGGCATCGATGAGCACGGCATAGGGCAATTTGCCGATCTGATAGGTCATGCCGATTTCGGGGCCGACCACGTAGGTGGCCTCCTCGAGACCGTGCTCACGCACCAGCGCCTGCTGCGAGGCTGCGTCGCCGTCGCTGACATACACCACGTCCAGATCGCGCCGATAGCTGCGCGCCAGCGAGCGCAGGCTGGGCAGCAACGACTTGCAGATCGGGCAGGTGGGCGACATGAAGAACAGCAGCTGTCCCTTGTCGCTTTTGTAGCCGACATTCACCGGGCGCTCGTTGCGGTCGGTGGCCGTAACCTGGGGCGCCGGGCTGTTCACGGCCACGCCCTTGTCGAGCATGAGCGCTCCGGCCGGCGCAATACGCGAATGCAGCACACCCACCTGTCGAACCAGCGCCATGACCACGAAGGCCAGGGCCACGACCACGATCCAGAGCAGGATCTGGGATAACACAGCAACTTCCATGACTATCTCCCGGAAAGCGACTTCAAGCGCGGCTGATTGGTGAGCAGCCCCTCGGTCGCGGTGTAAAGGATGAGGACCGCCGCCACGCTGGCGCCGATCAGAAACAGGCCGAATCCGGTCAGGGCCACGGTGCCGGTGGGCAGGCCGGCAAACACGGCCATCATCATCAGCACGCCGTTGCGCGCCAGCAGCGCCGACGAGAGAGGACGCTCCAGGCCCGGCCCGCTACAGCCGCAGTCGATATCGCGGCGTCCGCGCCAGAGATTGATGGCGATCGCAGCGGTATACAGGGCCAGTAGCGCACCGGCGCCCGCCGCGCCCCAAACCCGCAGGCCCGGCACCAGCAGCAAGATCGCAACGAGCCCTTCGACGAAGGGCAGCGCACGGGCCACCCAGGAGATCGCGGCACCGGAAAGCAGCGCATAGTCCTCGATCTGGCGTGCAAAGCGATGCGGCGCGCGCAGCTTGTGGCTGGCGCCGGTTAACAGAATGACCGCCAGCACCAGCGCGCAGGACACGGCCACGATCGGATGAATCATCGTCGCCTCCTAGTGGCTGCTGAGCACCAGCGCGGGGATCGCACTGATGCCGTCGACGGTATGCATGTATTCCATCTCGGTAAGATCGAACACATCCAGCCCGCCTTCGATGTTCACGCCCAGCAGCAACGGTTCGTCGTCAGAGGTGGCGTTCAGGCTCCAGACGTAGTTCTCTGTCTTGAGCTCACCGACTTTCTCGTGGGTGTCGAGATCGAACACCCAAATGGTGTCGCTGGGGTCTTCCCAGTTGCGATCGCTGTGGTCCTGGTGGACGAGCACGTACATCTGGTTGAGTGCCGGCGAAATGGTCATCAGCTGCCAGCCGCCCACGCCCCAGCCGGCTTCGCGCTGGGCATCGGTAAACAGCGACCAGCGCTTGCCGACCCGGGTCTTTCCACCGGAGACGTCGATCGGCTGGATCACGCCGTCGAGAGTGGTGAAGTAGTACATGTCGCCGTTGCGCGCGGCGCGTTCGTTCATGGCGGTTTCGTTCGGGTCGAAGAACTGCGTGCGCGAGCGCGAAACCTCGTTGCCGCTGTCGTCGAGCTTGACGCGCTGGAACGTGCCGTCGCCGCATACCGAGCCGAAGGCGCGCTTGCCGATCGGGTAGTTGAGCACGCAGCCGGCAATATCGATCTCGCTGGCCACGCTCTGGTTCTTCGTATCCACCACCGTCACCGAAGTGGACGGCGTGAAGTTGTAGATATACACGAAGCGATCGTCGCCGCTCATGGTCAGCATATTGCGTTCCATGAGGATGTTGGCGCGCTTCTTGGGAATCTCGACTTCCCAGGCCGGGGACAGCGTGCGCGTATCCCAGGCCGTAAGCACGTCGGTACGCTCGCCACGCACGCCGCGCGACCAGAACGTATCGGCCGAATACAGCCGGGTATCGTCGTGTGAGAGTACTGACGGCGCCAGATAGCCGGTCGGAATCATGCCCAGCATCTTCTTTTGTTCCGGATCCACCACGACTACCTTGCCCGTGGTGGCGTTATCGAACTGGGTATCGATGATGTAGGCGCGATGCGGGCCCGGCTTGTCGAGCGTGATCTGGCCGATTTCGTCGGGCGGCAGCTGCGACCAGGCGCTGGCACTCCATGCCAATACAGCCATCGCGGCAATGCCACCGGCACGAAACAGTCTTTTATTCATAGTCGTCCCTCGCTTGAGCGGTTCGATGCGAACGGTGGCGGCGTTGCACGCCACGCCGATCGCCTGCGCCGGCGCGCCACGCCGAGCTGCGCCCCCGATATGTCGTGTCGCCTGTTTCAGCGATAACTCAAGACTGCGCCGCGACGGGCCGGGCCTGCATGTCTGCCGGTGCAATTTCGTTTGTCGTGACGTGCATCAAGGCGAATTCCATACGGGTCGTGGCAGGCCGCCCCCAGCGGACAACCTCGCAAGGCCGCGCGAATCGATCACAGAAAAAGAGCCGGCGGGTAGAACCCGACCGGCTCGGATGGCCTTGGCGTATGAAGATCGCCGGAACCCGGCCAGATGCACCGCCTAGGAGCCGCCTGCGCCCATCTCTTTGGCCAGATCGTGCTGACGCTTGATGAGGTATTGATGGATGGCACGGATCTGCGACTGCGACAGCCGGTCGGCAAACGACGGCATGCCCTGGCCGATCAACGTGCCGCCGGCGACGATACGCAAAAAGTCGTCGTGTGTTTGCGCGTCCATATTGCGCAGGTTCGGCACCACGCCGCCGCTGTAGGCGCTGAAACCGTGGCAGGCGCCGCAGTGCGTATTGAACAGATCGCGTCCCTGGGCGACGGTCTCGGGATCGGCTTTGAGCGGCGGAATATCATCGGCGATTTCAAGCTTGCGCTTGGGCTCATCCGGCAGCGTGGCCTGGCCGCCCAGCTTGTAAGTGAGCACCCGCGCGCGCGGCTCGACCTGCGTATTCTTCGCCAGGCCGCCGAAGCCGGTGGGGAAGATACCGCCCCAGCCGACCATGAAGGTCACGTACTGTTCGCCGTCCACGGCATAGGTTACCGGGCCGGCCATCACGCCGGTATTCGCCGGCGCGCGCCAGAGCAGTTCGCCGTCGTCGGCCGCATACGCCCGTACTTCGCCGTTGGCGGTGCCCTGAAATACCAGCCCACCGGCGGTCGCCAGGGTGCCGCCGTTCCAGATCGTCGGGTAATCCTGGCTCCAGACCTCGCTCTGGGCGATCGGATCCCAGGCCAGCAGCTTGCCGCGATACATATCCACGACTTCGGCGCGCGCCTTGGGGTCTTCGGGCAGCGCCACCGGCTGCGTACCCAGCTGCAACGTACCGCGCCCCTGCCAGGTCGCTTCATTGTCGGGTTCGAGCAGGGCCGGCGCCACCTGGGCCGGGATATAGACCAGCCCCGTATCCGGGCTGAACGACATAGGCATCCAGTTGTGCCCGCCCAGCGGTCCCGGCATCAATAGCCGCGGGCCCTTCGTCCAGTCGGCCTTTTCCATGTCGACGACCGGCCGACCGGTCTTCATGTCGATACGTTTGGCCCAGTTCACCGGCACGTACTTCTCGGCCGAGATCAGTTCGCCGTTGGTCCGGTCGATCACATAGTAGAAGCCGTTCTTCGGCGCCTGCATGAGCACCTGGCGTGTCTTGCCGTCGATTTCGAGATCGGCCAGCGTGATTGTCTGGGTGGCAGTAAAGTCCCATTGGTCGCCGGGCGTCTGCTGGTAGTGCCAGACGTAGTCGCCGGTGTCCGGGCGAATAGCCACGATGGAAGCCACGAAAAGGTTGTCGCCCTTGCCCTGGCTGCGCGCCTGGTGATTCCAGAGACTGGCATTTCCCACCCCGATATAGAGCAGATCCAGTTCGGGGTCATAGGCCATAGAATCCCAGACCGTGCCGCCGCCGCCCTGCTTCCAGTACTGGTCCCCGAACCAGGTCTTGCGAGCCATTTCCATGGCCTTGCTTTCTGCCGGTTTGGACGGATCGCCGGGCACGGTGAAAAAGCGCCAGGCCTGTTCGCCCGTGTCGGCATCATAGGCCGTGATATAACCGCGCACGCCCATTTCGGCGCCGCCGTTGCCGATGATCACGCGGCCTTTGACCACGCGCGGCGCACCCGTGATCGTCTGGCTGCGCTCGTCGTCGATGAGCGTATTCACGCGCCACACCTCGTCGCCGGTTTCGGCGTCGAGGGCGATCAGTCGGCCATCGAACGCACCGACGAAGACCTTGCCGTTCCAGACCGCCACACCGCGGTTGACCGGCCCGCAACAACCGTCGCGTGCCGCCGTTTTGGCGACTTTCGGGTCGTACTTCCAGAGCAGCTTGCCGCTGGCGGCATCGAAGGCATAGACGATGCTGAAGGCGCTGGTGGTGTACATCACGCCATCAACAACGATCGGCGTGGCTTCCACCCCGCGATCGATATCGAGCCGGTACGACCAGGCCAGCCCCAGTTCATCGACGTTGTCCTGATCGATCTGGTCGAGACGACTGAAGCGCTGTTCCTGATAGGTACCGCCGTGGGTCATCCAGTTCGCCGGCTCCTGCGCCGCGGATCGCAAACGCTTAGCATCGACCGACGCCGGCGTGGACGCCGCCTGGGCGCCGACGGCCCATACGAGCGACGACGCCAGACCCAGCGTCGCGGCTGCCAATAATCTCGACATGGCTTTCTCCTCGAGTTTTATTTTTATTGCTGTGTGCGCTCGCGCGACGACCGATCGCGCCAAGCTTTTTCTTTTATCGCGGCCGAGCTGCTGAGCCACGGCTCGTGGCCCACTGCCAAGCCATCCCTTCGCCGCGGCATGACGCCAGCCACGGCACCCGGCACCGCGGCCTATAGCGACTGATCAACGCGGCTCGGCTTCGTATACCGTCTTACCCCGAAATACCGTTCTGAGGGCTTTTGTCTGCGCGATTTCGGCGTTCGGAACATCGAAAATATTGCGGTCGAGCACCACGAGGTCGGCAGACTTGCCCACTTCAATCGACCCGATCTGATCGGACAGGTTGAGCGTGTACGCTGCGCCCCGAGTCATGGTGTCCATGGCCGCCTGCAGCGAAATACTCTCCTCGGGGCCGATCTCGCGCTCGACCATCGAGGCCAGATGCGGCCAGGGGTTGATCGAACTCGATATCGAGGGCCAGTCGGAGCCGTAGGCGATCACGGCGCCCGCATCGAGCAACTCTTTCGTCGGCGGCGTCTTGTCGTAGCGATGGCCGATCGCGTTGCGCATGGCCGAACTGTACGGCCCGCGAATCCACAGCGGCGGCGCAACGTCGGCTGCCACATCGAGCTCGGCAAACCGTGTCAGATCGGCTTCGTCGACCACGCTGGCATGGGCAATCGAATGATGCAGCTCGCGCGCTCCGATGGCCTCGCGCGCTGCCTCGAACGCGTCGAGCGCGGCCCGCACGGAGCCATCGCCGGTGGCATGCATCTTCACCGTCACGCCCTGGCGGGCCAGTTCGATCGCATCCTGCGTGATGGCATCCGCTGTCATGCGTAATTCGCCTTCATAGTCGGCCGGCAGCCCTTTTGCTTCCAGTGCGCCGGCCTCGTACGGTTCCAGCAGCGAGGCGGTCAACGCAGGCGGCACGCCGTCGAGATAGAGCTTGGCGAAATCGGTATGGACGTTGTCCGAGCGGTAGCGCGCCCGGTCGGCCAGCGTCTTGCGCTGTTCGGCTGCGGTTTCGTTGAAGTCGGTGTCGTACTGCAGGAAGGTCGCCACCCGAGCGTGCAGCCCGTCGTTGCGATCGACGTCATGATAGGCACGCACCGTCGGCCGGTCGGTACGTGCTTCGACAAACGTAGTGATACCGAACCGGTTGGCCTCGTCCACCGCGTGTCGAACCGTTTGCTGATACTTCGCGTCGCTCATCGGCGGAATCGTGCGCGTCAGCTCACCGGCGGCCTGCTCGAACAGAATGCCGTTGGGCTCGCCGTGCGCATCGGTCTGAATGGCCGCCATCCCGGCCGCACGTTCCTTGTCGAAGCCGGCCGCCTGCAGCGCCTTCGAGTTCACGTAGCCGTTATGGCCGGTGTCATCGAGCAGATATACGGGATTGTCGGGCGACACGGCATCGAGCCTCTTCTTGTCGATCTTGCCGGAGTCGGCATAGGCCGAAGCCCAGGCGCCGCCCACCACCCATTCGCCCGGTTTGGCGTCGGCGACGCACCCTGCGACCCGCTCGCTTATTTCATCCGGCGTGGCGCTACTGGAGAAATCACAGCTGAAAAGCTGGCGCTTGAAACCGCGCACGTAGTGGCCGTGCCCGTCGATGATGCCGGGCACGACCGTGCTGCCACCCAGATCCACGATACGGGTGTCGTCGTCGGCGTGCTTGCGAACGGCTTCGCTATCGCCCACCGCAATGAAGCGGCCGTTGGCGATCGCCACCGCCTGTGCGATGGAACGATCGTCGTCCTGTGTATGGATGCGTGCGTTCAGATAGATCGTGTCGGCGCCGGGCGCCGCCGTCGCGACGCCGCCCAGGCATAGGCCCGCCAGCGCGAGCACCGCGCTCGTCGCGCGTAGGACTGTATGCATAGCCTCTCCTCGTTTTTTTGTATTGGCTAATGCAGGCGCTTATCGCGCCTTGATCCGGCGTCGATCAGCCAAGCATGACGGTGGTGACCTTTTCTTCGGTATAGGCCAGCACTCCGGCCAGGCCGCATTCACGCCCCAGCCCGCTTTCCTTGAAGCCGCCCCAGGGCAGCTGCGGGTCGATCGGCGCCCAGGCATTGATGCCGATCGCGCCGGCTTCCACCTGGCGGGCAACGCGATGGGCACGGGCCACGTCGGCCGTCCATACCGTCGCGGCAAGGCCATAGCGGGTGTCGTTGGCGATGGCGATGGCCTCGGCCTCGTCACGGAACGTCATCACCGTGCCGACCGGGCCGAAGATTTCATCGCGTGCGATGCTCATGTCGTTGTTGGCCTCGACGAATACGGTCGGGCGGACATACCAGCCGGCGTTGGCCGCATCGGACGGACCGCCGGCGAGCAGCTTCGCGCCCTCCTCGCTACCGCGACGGATATAGTCGTTGATCTTGTCGTACTGGCCCTGGCTGGCGACGGCACCCATCTGCGTGCCTTCCTGATCGGGATCGCCCACCTGAATGCTGCGTGCGACCTCGGCCAGTTTCTGGCTGAACACATCGGCCACGTCTTCGTGGACCAGGATGCGCGTGCCTGCGGCACAGACCTGGCCCTGATTGAAGAACAGCCCCATGGCGCAACCGCCCACGGCCGCTTCGAGGTCGGCATCGTCGAACACGATCTGCGGGCTCTTGCCGCCCAGCTCGAGCGCCACATGCTTGAACAGCGGCGCAGCCAGACGCTGAATGGCCGCCCCGGTTTCCGGACTGCCGGTGAACGTGATCTTGGCTACCTTCGGGTGCTCGCACAGCACCGGCCCCAGCGTTGCACCGTAACCGGTCACCACGTTGACCACGCCATCGGGAATACCTGCCTCCTGACACAGCTTTGCCAGGTGCAGGGCCGACATCGGCGTCTGTTCGGCTGGCTTGATCACGGTCGTGCAGCCGGCCGCGAGCAGCGCGCCGAGCTTCCAGCAGGTGATCATCAACGGCGTATTCCAGGGCACAATCGCAGCCACCACGCCGACCGGCAGGCGTTCGGTATACGACAGCGTGGGCTGGCCCATGTAGCCGGCCGTGGGAATGGTGCGACCTTCGAGCTTGTCGGCCCAGCCGGCGGCATGGCGCAGCGTGGCGATGGCGTTGGGCAGGTCGAGCATGCGCGGTTCTGCGGGCGGGCGGCCGATGGCGTTCGCGTCCATGTCGGCCAGCTGTTCGGCATCGCGCTCGACCAGATCGGCGAGACGATGGATGCACAGCCCACGCGCCGCGCCGCTCATCTTCGACCATTCGCCGCCCTTGAGCTGGGCGTGGGCGGCCTCGATGGCCCGCGTGGCGTCGTCCGCCGTGCCGGCAGCCGATGTGGCCAGCGTTTGGCCAGTGGCCGGGTCGGGCAACGTCATCGTCGCACCGTCGGAGGCGTCGACCGCCTGGCCGGCTATGAAGTGTTGATATGCTTGATTCACGCGTGCTCCTCGAACAGTAAACGGCGGCCGTCTCGCACGCTCGCGACAAACGTGCTGCACGACCGCAGTGGTCGGTTTTATCTCGTCCCGAGCCTGCGCCGGCTGACCACGCCACGCATGCTGTTACGTGCATATCGATTTGTCGCTGTGTGCAGCTTGGCGGCGCTTGCCGGGCGGTCTTTGACAGCGCGCGGACAACGGCGTAAACACAAATAAAAGCGTTGCAGCGCCACGAGCGAACCTGGCATGCGCATTGCAACCTAATTCGACCCGAAACAATCGGGCGCCACGGGCTGGAGACCGTCGAATCACATGCCGTATTTGCAACATCGATCGCAGGCCCCGGAAGCGGGCCGCTTTTCCAATCTCGGCGGCTGGCAGGATTACGTCAACGCGCATTTCCCACCGCTGGAGATGAGCCGCCCCGGCGCCGAGCCGTTTCATGCACAGGCCAACAGCTGCCGGCTTGGCGAATGCACGCTCACGCATATCAGCAGCGCGGCCTCGGATGTTGCGCGAACCGCCTATCTGGCACGGCGTGCCAATGCCGGGTATCTGAAAGTGCTGTGGCAGCTCGCGGGCACTCTCGAACTCACCCAGGATCGCCGCTCGGTGCGCCTGCAGGCCGGCCGCGCCAGTCTTTGCGATACCACCCGGCCCTACCGAATTCGCGTAAGCGACGGTGCACGCCTGGCCGTACTGCTGATTCCCTATGACGTCGACAGCCGGCTGCCGCGCTATGCCGAACGCGTGAGCGCGACCGAGCTTACGGATATGCCGACCATGCAGGCTGCACTCGGTGCAATCACCGGTCTGGCACGCGCGCAGCCGCGCTTTGACGACCCGGGCGTGAGCGACGTGATGCAGGGTGTGGGCGCAATGCTGGCTGCGACCTTCGCACGGGCGGCCGAGCCGGAGGAGGCCGATGTGGATGCACAACGCATGCAGCGCGCGCGCCATTATATCGCCACCCATCTCGCCAGCAGCGATCTCACGCCGGAGCGCCTGGCCAGCGTGCTGTGCGTTTCACGACGCACGCTCTACGGTTTGCTGGCACGCCACAACACCACGCCGGCCCGTTTGATCAGCGAAACCCGGCTGCAGTGTGCTCGCGATGCGCTGGCCCGGGATTCGGCGGGCCAGCATTCGATCACCGATATCGCCCTCGCCCACGGCTTTGGCGACAGCGCGCGCTTCAGCCACGCATTCAAGGATCGCTTCGGCGAAGCGCCCAGCCTGTGGCGGACCCGCTACGCCCGGAACTGAGACCGGGCGTCGGCGTGCCCGCGGGCGCCCGCCCAGGGCTTGGAAAGCGCCTTGGGGCCTCGCCGCGTTGCTGCGCAAATCGCGCCAGACAAGGCGCGTGGCGCCGGCCCTGGTTAGTCCAGGGCCAAGCGCGACGATTTCATTCGCGTTAACAGGCCCTAGCCGCGATGGCTCAGCCGGCGGTCGATGACATGCTTGGCCTTGCCCAGAGAGCGCTCCAGCGTACCCACGGCCGACAGCGTGATCTTGGTGCTGATACCGATATAGGACTTGATGTGCTGCTGCAGATTGCTCAGCGTTTCGTCCTCGGTGCTGTGGTCGTCGAAATCATGACCGCGCTCGACCGTTAACGCCACGTGATCGAGATTGCCCTCGCGGGTCAGCTCGATCAGATAGTGCGGTGCCAGGCCTTTCTGCTTGCAGATGATCTCCTCGATCTGGGTCGGGAAGACGTTCACGCCGCGAATGATGAGCATGTCATCCGAGCGACCGGTGATCTTGTCGATACGGCGCATGGAACGCGCGGTCGGTGCCAGCAGGCGAGTGAGATCGCGGGTGCGATAACGCACGATCGGCAGCGCTTCCTTGGTCAGCGAGGTGAACACCAGCTCCCCGGGCTCGCCGTCCGGCATGACTTCGCCGGTTTCCGGGTCGATGATCTCGGGATAGAAATGATCCTCCCAGATCACCGGACCATCCTTGGTTTCGACGCATTCGTTGGCCACGCCCGGGCCCATGACTTCCGACAGGCCGTAGATATCCACCGCATCGATACCGGCGCGGCGTTCGATCTCTTCGCGCATGGCGTTGGTCCAGGGCTCGGCGCCGAAGATCCCGATTTCCAGCGAGGACTCGCGCGGGTCCAGCCCCTGGCGCTCGAACTCCTCGATGATGTTGAGCATGTACGAGGGCGTGACCATGATAATGCGCGGCTTGAAGTCCTGGATCAGCTGCACCTGTTTTTCCGTCTGGCCACCCGACATGGGTACGACCGTACAGCCGAGCTTTTCGGCGCCGTAGTGCGCACCGAGACCGCCGGTAAACAGGCCGTAGCCGTAGGCCACATGCACGATATCGCCCGGCTTGCCGCCGGCGGCACGGATAGAGCGGGCAACCAGATTGGCCCAGGTCTCGATATCGTTGGCGGTATAGCCCACCACTGTCGGTTTGCCGGTCGTGCCGCTGGAGGCATGGATACGCGACACCTGCTCGCGCGGCACGGCAAACATATCGAACGGATAGGCGTCGCGCAGATCCTGCTTGGTGGTGAACGGAAACTTCGCCAGATCGGCCAGCGTTTCCAGATCGCTCGGGTGCACACCGGCCTCGTCAAACTTGGCCTTGTAACGCGGCACGTTGTCGTAGGCGTGCTGCAGGGACCATTTCAGCCGTTCCAGCTGTAGCGCCTGCAGTTCGTTGCGGCTCGCGGTCTCGATCGGTTCGAGCAGCGATGCGGGTTCCATCAGTGCGGCCATGTTCGTCTCCTCCGTCTCGTTTGTGTATGAAAGCGTCTGCGGTATGGGCCCCCGAGCGCTTTTTCATGTTTTCGGGTCCGTGCCAGACAACGCAGGCACGCCCCACTTGATGTTCACGACGCCATCACGTCCAGCACGTCGCCTCGCACCTGGTGCGCACGCCCGCGAAACAGCACCACGGTTTCGTCGTTCTGATTGCGCACGGTGACGTCGTAGACGCCGGTTCGCCCCGAGCGCGAGCGTTGCTCGGCTTCGGCCACCAGCACGTCGCCTGCGAACGCCGGACGCAGATAATCCACGTTGCAGGCCGCGCCCACGGTGTTCTGGTTGCCGCTGTTGCAGGCAAAGGCGAACGCGCTGTCAGCCAGCGAAAAGATCAGCCCGCCGTGGCAGGTCTTGTGGCCGTTGACCATGTCGTCGCGTACCGGCATGGATACGCGGGCATAGCCGGGCGCCATGGCATCGATATGCATGCCGAGCATGCGCGAGGCCTCGTCGCGGGCGAACATTGCCTCGCCGACGCGCTCGGCCAGCGCCTGGGCATCCGTATCCTCGGGCGCGGCAGCCGCGCCGTTCTGGCTGGATTGCATGGGTTGTCTCCTTTCCGAAAGAGCCTGTTCGGGCCGGCGCGCTGCTTTTTTGTATTCGTTGCAGCGTCGCCGGCGTGTTCGTTATTCAGCGACCTTTGAATTCGGGCGTGCGTTTTTCGCTGAACGCGGCTACGCCTTCGGCATAGTCGGCACTGCGGCCGAGCTCGCCCATGGCATCGCGTTCGGCATCCAGCTGCGCATCGAGATTGTTGTTCGCGCCGGCGTACATCAGCTCCTTGGTACGGGCCAGGCCGCGGGTCGGGGCTTTCGACAGGTGCTCGACGAGCTGGTCGATTTCAGCCTCGAAGGCGTCGTCGTCCACGCAGCGCCAGATCAGGCCCCAGTCCGCCGCGGTCGGCGCATCGATGGGTTCGCCGAGCATGGCCAGGCCCATGGCCCGGGCCATACCGATGCGTCGCGCCAGAAAATAGGTGCCGCCGGTATCCGGAATCAGGCCGAGCTTGCAGAAGCTCTCGATGAACTTGGCCGAGCGGCGGGCGATGACCAGATCGCAGGCCAGCGCAAGATTCGCACCCGCACCCGCGGCCACGCCGTTGACGCCGCAGACCACAGGCATCGGCAGTGCGCGCAGGCGGCGTACCAGCGGTGCGTAATAGGTTTCGACCGAATAGGCCAGATCGGGCGCTTCGCCGGAGGTCGATACTGCGCGATCGCCCAGATCCTGGCCGGCACAGAAGCCCTTGCCGGCGCCGGTGAGCAACAGCACGCGCACCGAATCATCGGCTTCGACCGTGTCGAGCGCTTCGGCCAGGGCTTCGTGCATGGCCACGTTGAAGCTGTTGAGCTTGTTCGGACGGTTGAGCGTAATCCGGGCGATACCGGAATCGATGCTCAGGATGATGGAATCGTCTGCCATTCGAAATTTCCTCTCTCTTTAGAGGGTGTTTACAAAACGTAGCGAGCGCAGCCAGTTCGGTCACGACGGGAGCGCAGAAAGCGCAGCGTATGAGCAATACGTGAGCATTTCGAGCACGGGACGGGACCGAAATGGCAAGCGCAGTAGATTTGTAAACATCCTCTCAAGCGGCGGCCGTTTCTTCGGCCTCGGGCGTCCAGTCGGTGGTGGCGACCATGGTCAGCACGTCGTACTGGGCCACGACCTCGTCGTTCTGGTTTGTCACGGTGGCGTCCCAGCGCACTTCGCCGTATTCGGTGTTCTCGCGCTTGGTCTTGTGCTTGCAGGTGAGCGCGACCTTGAGCGCGTCGCCCGGATAGGCCGGGGTCATGAAACGCAGGTTGTCGACGCCGTAGTTGGCCAGCACCGGGCCCGGGTTGGGCTCGACGAACAGGCCGGCTGCCAGCGACACGATGTAGTAGCCGTGGGCCACGCGCCCGTCGAAGAACGGATTGGCCTTGGCGGCCTC
>NZ_CAXGSH010000033.1:0-35743 GCF_964012375.1 uncultured Salinisphaera sp. | reverse complement strand
GCCCAGCAGGTTGTCCGGGTCGCGCAGCCGACAGGCCAGCGATATGAGATTGGCCACCGGGCCGAGGGTGATATAGCGCTTGGCGAAGTTCAGGCGCAGCGATACGTCGCCGTTGTCGTCGCGAAACGCCTCGGCGTCGGCCGTGATCGAGGCCGCATCCGAGCCGGCGGTGGGCTCGGTCAGCCCGAAACACGGCAGATACTCGCCGCGCGCGAGCCGCGGCAGATAGTGGTCTTTCTGACCATCGGTGCCGTATTCGACCAGCAGTTCCGCGGCGCCCAGCGTGTTGGGAATCACGACATAGGTCGACAGAATCGCCGAGTGCGGCGTGACCTTGGCCATGACCGCCGAGCGCGCCAGCGTCGAAAAGCCCTTGCCGCCGTAAGGCTTAGGGATAATCAGTCCGAAAAAGCCCTGCTCGGCCATGAAGTCGATAATGTCGTCGGGCACGCGCCGGCTCAGGGCAATCTCGTTGCAGTCGGCCCGCGAGAGCAGCTCGTTGACCGGCCCATCCATGAACGCCTGTTCTTCGACGCTGAGCTGGCCATAGCGAGAGTCCAGCATGCGCTTGAAGTCCGGATGCCCGGAGAAAAATTCGCCGTCGATCCATACATCGCCGGCTTCCAGCGCCTGGCGCTCGGTATCGGAAATACGCGGCAACACGTTGTTGGCCTGCATCCAGTGCATGAGTTTTTCAAACATTCTTGGGGCTCCCGAGCCTTGGTGGCGTCGTTGGGTAAAGCGTGTCTGCGCAGATTCCACAACTTGAGGCAACGCGCACAGCGGTGCTTACGGATAAAATCTTTGATGGGAATCGGACGTGGCCTGGGCCATGGTCTTGAGGATGGGCGCTGGCCGAAAACGCGGGCCGTGGCGCTCGGCAAGTGCTTGCAGGCGATCAACGATTCGACGTACGCCCACCGTATCGACATAGCGAAACGGCCCGCCGGTGAACGGCAGAAAACCAAGGCCGAAGATCGCGCCGATATCGCCCTGCATGGGGTCGTCGATAATGCGCTCGGACAGACAGTGGGCGGCTTCGTTGACGAATAGCAGCGTGCAGCGTTCCACGATCTCGGCCGCGCCTGGGGCAGGCCCGCCGTTTTCATCGTCCGCCAGCAGCGTAGCCAGCTCGGCATTGACCGGACGCTTGCCGCCCTTCTTCTTTTTCGCCGTGTAGTCGTAAAAACCCTTGCCGGATTTACGTCCGAGATAGCCCGCATCGATCATCTTGGCCGAGGCATCGGGGGCAGCCATACGCTCGCCGAAAGCCGCTTCCAGAATTGGGCCCACCTTGACGCCGACATCCACGCCCACTTCGTCCAGCAGGGTCAGCGGGCCGACCGGAAAACCGTAGTCGACCAGCGCTTCGTCGATGGCACGAACGCTCGCGCCCTCGGCCAGCAACCGGGCCGCCTCGTTGAGATACGGCGATAGCGTGCGCGTGGTGTAGAAACCAGGCCCATCCCGTACCACGATCACCGTCTTGCCCTGGGCCTTGCCGAAGGCGACCGCGGTGGCAATCGTCTTCTTCGACGTCTTGTCGGTAGCGATGATCTCGAGCAGCGGCATCTTCTCGACCGGAGAGAAATAATGCAGGCCGATCACGTTCTCGGGCCGTTTGGCATGGGCAGCAATATCGGCGATCGGCAGCGACGAGGTATTGGTCGCAAAGATGCAGTCCGGGTTACCCCGTGCATCCGCCGCGGCTTCTACATCCGCGAGCATGCTCTGCTTGAGTGCGAGATCCTCGAATACGGCTTCGATGACGATATCCGCGGCCCCGATCCCGCTGTAATCGGTCGTCGCCGTGACCTGATACAGGCAGCGATCGGCCGCGGCCTGCGTCATCGCCTTTTTCGCCACCCGCTTGTCGTAGAAGGAGCGGACCTGCTGCATGCCCCGTGCCAGTCCGTCGTCGCTCACGTCCTTGAGCCGGACCGGCAGGCCGGCCTTGTCCACGGTGACCGTGGCAATCCCGGCGCCCATCAGCCCCGCGCCCAGCACGCCGACATGGGCCACCGCACGCGGCTTGACGTTGCGGGCAACGAAAGTGGCTTTCTTGAGCGACTCGGTGGCGTGATAGACATGGCGCAGCGCCTTGGACTCCGGGCCCATGGCCAGCTCGCCAAAGGCGCGCGCCTCGGCCGCATAGCCGGCCTTTATGCCCTGAGCATAGCCGGTCGCCACCACGTCAATGATGCGCTCCGGCGCGGGATAATGGCCGTGCGTCTTCGCCCGCAACGTCTTGCGGGCCTGGTCGAACAACACACGCCGGCCGGCCGGGTTGTCTTCCAGGGCGGCGTTCGTCAACCCGCCGAGGCCATCGCTGACCCGGTCACGGGCACGCTGAACCAGCGAGGCTCGCGCGGTCGACGAACGCTTGCCGGCCATACGAGCCTGTCGTATCGCCTCCAGAAGCAGTGCTTCCGGGGCGACCACGGAATCGACCAGGCCGATCTTCTGGGCCTGCACGGCCCGCAGTTTGCGCCCGGTAAGCATGAGATCGAGCGCGGTCGCGATCCCTACCAGCCGGGGCAGGCGCTGGGTGCCGCCGCCTGCCGGCAGCAGGCCGAGCATCACTTCCGGCAGGCCAAGCGTCGTCGCGCGGCTTTCGGCCGCGATACGCACATCGCAGGCCAGCGCCAGCTCCAGACCCCCGCCCAGACAACTGCCCTCGATCGCGGCCACCACCGGCACATGCAGTTTCGACAACCGGGTGAAGCTGGCCTGGCCGCGTTTCGACAAGCCTTCCACTTCGGCCGCGCTTTCGACCTGATCGAACAGACCGATATCCGCCCCGGCCAGGAACGACCCTGGCGTGTCCGAGATGAGCACCACGCCGATCACTTCCGTGTCGTGCTCGATGGCGTCCAACGCACGATCGAAGGAATCGGCGAAATCGGCCGTGATCGTGTTCTGGCGCGCGCCGGGTACCGCGAATCGAAGAATGACGATGCCGTCGTCGCGTTTTTCCAGCGTGAAGACTTCGTCGGTCGCGCTGGACGATACGTGTTGGGGGGTGTTGCTCATGACGCTGTGCTCGCAGTCGAATCGTGGACCGGGGCCGATGGGCCGCTCAGTCGCGTTCCAGAATCATCGCGGCACCGATGCCGCCGGCCGCGCAGGCGGTAGTCAGCGCCAGCCCGCCGCCGCGCCGCTTGAGCTCGTGCGCGGTCTGAATGAGGATGCGCGCGCCGGTGGCGCCGAACGGATGGCCAAAGGCAATCGAGCCGCCGTTCACGTTGAGGATGTCGCGATCGATCGTGCCCAGCGGCCCGCGCCCGGTCATGTCCTTGAGATAGGTCTTGGATTCCATGCCGCGGATGTTGGCCTCCACCTGCGCGGCAAAGGCTTCGTGCATATCGATGAGCGTGAGGTCGGACAGCGACAGCCCGGCCCGCTCGAGCGCCAGCGGCGCGGCCAGCACCGGGCCCATCAACAGATCGCGCTCGGGCGTTTTCGCAGCGAAGGCATAGCTGCGGATATAGGCCAGCGGCTCGTAGCCGAGCGCCTTGGCGCGCTCTTCGCTCATCAGAAGCATCGCCGCCGCGCCGTCGGTGAGCGGGCTGGAGTTGGCTGCGGTGACGCTGCCGTTGGCACGATCGAATATCGGCTTGAGCCGGTCGTAGCCCGACCGCTCGCTGTTCGTTCGTACCAGGTTGTCGTCGCTAATCGGTACCGTCTTGCCGTTCGCGGCCACGAACGCGGTCATGCGTTGTGCGTCGAGGCGACCGTCCGCCAGTGCGGCGGCCGCGTTGCTGTGCGACGCATGGGCCAGGTCGTCCTGCTCGGCACGGGTCACGCCCCAGGTCTTGGCCATCTGCTCGGCCGATTCGCCCATGGTCTTGCCGGTCGAATACTCGGTAATCGAGGGCTTGCGCGGAATAAGATCCTTCGGGCGCAACCGCGACAGAATACGCAGGCGCTCGCCATTGCTTTTCGCCTGCGACGCATCGCGCAACGCATCGGCCAGGCGCTTGGAAAGCGGCACGGCAATATCGGAGGTGGAATCGGTGCCACCGGTTATCACCACGTTCGCATGGCCGAGTGCGATCGCTTCGGCGCCACTGGCGGCGGTCTGAAAACTGGTCGCACAGGCACGGGTGATGGAATAGGCATCGGTACGCGGATCCATACCCGACGCCAGCACGATTTCACGGGCAATGAACGGCGCTTCCGGCTTCATCACCGTCATGCCAAAAATCGCCTGTTCGACTTCGCTCGCCGCCAGCCCGGTACGGGCCAGCACTTCTGCCGCTGCCATCGCGCCCAGATCCACCGCGTCCAGATCGCGAAACGCGGTCGCGATCCGTGCAAACGGCGTTCGCACACCGGCCACGATGGCGATACGACCGCTGGCGCCGCGTAGGCCGCGCGCCGATTTTGATGCAGCCTTCGGCTCGGCGGCACTCTGTGTCCTGTCGTCTGTCATCAAACTGTTCCGTGTGCAAAGAAGCTATGCATGTAATTTTATTTACACTCTGGCACCACCTCTCGATAGCACCGTTCACGTTATACAGTTAGTCTCTGTCATCAGACGATGTCAACAAAACTTTAACTTTCTACTCTGGAAGGAGCACTTGCGTAATTTTGTGTACACCCTGAAAATGCAGCGCTCATGAGCGATTCCACGTCGTCACCGCCAAGCCGGAACCAACCCGCGACCGTCGCCGCCCGGGCTCGGATCGAGCAGGCTGCGCTCGATCTGTTCGCCGATCGCGCGTTTCATGAAGTGCGCCTCGACGAAATCGCGCGTGCGGCACGCGCCTCGTTGCAAACCATCTATCGCCACTACGGCGACAAACAGGCGCTGCTCGATGCCTGCGTGCTGAACTGGGCGAATGCGCTGGCTGCGCGCATGACCGATCACCTCGTCGGTATCGAGACCTACAAGGACCGGCTGCGAAAGGTGTTCTGGGTGGTGCTCGACTTCTTCGAACAGCATCCGAAGGTCGCACGCATGATTCTGGGCTCGGTCTATCCCGGCGCGATGCGGCGCGACGTCACCGACCAGCAGCGGCGCCTGACCAACCTGTTCCTCGAAGTGCTCGCCGAAGGCCGCGAACGCGGCATTCTCAACGACCAGGTCAGCGAAACCATTCTGCTCGACTATTTCTACGGCGTACTGGCGCGCCTGATCCAGATGCAGAGCCTGCGCCAGCAGGAGCCGCCGCTCACCGATCAGGTCAACGTGCTGTTCGACATGCTCTGGCGGGCGATTGCGAAGCCTTGAGTGGCGCTGAAGGGAATAGTGCCTGTTCGGCTAATGCCTTAGATCATGTGCCGGTCGACAAATGCGGGCAGGCTGCGGCGATCTTGGCGAGCCCAAAACAGTAAGACTCACCGGCCCAATAGCCCACGCCTTCGGCAGCCATGGCCCGAATATTCAATTCGGCATCCCCTTGGCTATTAGCACTCGGCTTCTTGGCCCGTGCCACGAATTCCAAATATTGTCCCCGGCCCCGTCAGAACTATGTTGCTCACGACCTGCATCGGCGGCAATCGTCGGCCATGGGCATTGCGCTCGTTGGCCGGCAGGCTGCACATGGCAGCCTGCCGCAGACCCTGCGATCAGCCGACGGGACTGGACCGTTTAGTGATTACGCTTCCACGGTTCGGGAAAATTCCGGCTCGAAACGAATCGCCCGATAATCCTCGTTCACGAAACGGGCCATCTGTTTCTTGTACTGGGTGGCGAAACCCGGATACATGGTGGCGTTGAAGCCGTCTTCGGTGAGATACCAGCTGGCGCAGCCGGAGTTCCAGTTGGTTTTTGCGAGGCGTTTCTGTAGCTGGGCGTTGTGCTTGGCCTGGGCGTCTTCGCGGACGTCGAGCGCGCGCAGCTCGTATTCGAGGATCGTCTGGATGCCCTGCACGATGTAGTCGATCTGCGGCTCCATATAAGAGAGTGCGGAATTGTGGCCGGGCCCGGAGTTGGGGTCGAGCGCCATGAACAGGTTCGGGTAGCCGGCAACGTTCACGCTCTTATAGGCCATCGCCCCGCGCGACCATTCGTCGTCGAGCTGGCGGCCGTCCAGGCCGGTAATTGGAAACGGTGCCGCCGCCTTGGACACGGCAAAGCCCGTGGCGAAGACAATGCAGTCCACCTGATGCTCGATGCCTTCAACGCTGCGAATGCCCTTCTCGCAGATCTTGTCGATCGGCCAGGTATAGAGTTTGACGTTGTCGCGCATGAGCGCGGGGTAATAGTCGTTGGAGACCAGCAGACGCTTGCAGCCGATACGATATTGCGGGGTGAGCTGGCGGCGTACCCAGGCATCCGGTACCTGATGGCGAAGAAACGCCTTGGCCACGCCTTCGAGTAGCCGCGTGACCGGCGTATTCCAGATCACGCCCGTGGCCATCGCTTCGTGCGCGTAGAACAACGCGTTGCGGAACGCGGTCTGGCTGGCGGGCAGCTTTTCGAAGAGTGTCTTGTTCCAGTCAGGGGCGGCATAGTCCGGCCGGGGCATAATCCAGGCCGGCGTGCGCTGAAAGACCTTGAGGAAATCCACCTGCTCGGCCAGCGCCGGTACGATCTGGATTGCGCTGGCGCCAGTGCCGATCACGGCAACGCGCTTGCCGGCGAAATCGTAGCCGTGGTCCCAGCGCGCGCTGTGAATCGTCTTGCCGCCGAAGGTGTCGATGCCCGGGATATTGGGCAGCGCCGGATTGGCCAGCGGGCCCTGGGCCGACACCACACAACGGGCATGGACGTTCTTCTTGCCGGCCACGCGAATCGTCCAGAGGCCGCGTGCCTCGTCGAACTTCATGCCGGTGACGGTGTGCCTGAAACGCATCAACGCGCGCAGCTCGAAACGATCGACCAGATGGTGGATGTAGTCGAGTATTTCCGCGCTGCCCGAGTAGCCGCGCGACCAGTTCGGGTTCTGGGCGAAGGAAAACGAATACAGGTTGGACGGAATATCGCAGGCAGCGCCGGGATAGGTGTTGTCCCGCCAGGTGCCGCCGACGTCGTCGCCGCGCTCGAGAATGGCGATATCGGTAATGCCCTGCTCGCGCAGGCGAATCGCCGTACCCAGGCCGGAGAAACCGGCACCGATAATCGCCACATCCAGCACGGGCGCCTTGCGTGTGGCGGAATTCCTGCGCGCGGCCTTGGCCTGTCCCGGCGCCGCGTGACCGTTGACCGCACTCATGCCGCGGTCTTGTAGGTGAGTTCCTTGACCCAGCTCGGCACCGGGCGCAGCAACGCACGTGGATAGAAATCGGTGAGCCGCACCATGGCATCGACCGGGACATGGTAGAGCTTGTTGCCGCGATCGACGACCAGCCGGCCATGACGGCTGATCAGCTGGAACCAGGGGTTACGCCGTCCGTCCTCGGTACGCCCGCCGATGCGCTCGTACTTCTTCATGGCCTTGTAGAGCTTCTCTTCGGGCAGGCCCATGGCGGCGACGTTGTCGCGCATGCGTGACAGCAGCGGCAGATAGGTGGCGATACCGACAATCAGGCGCGGATTGAGCACCGTGCCCATGAAGTTGAGGCCCAGGCGGTAGGCCTTGCCATGGCCCTGCATCTCCAGCACATGAAAGCCGACGCCGAGATGACGGGATTCGTCGTCATTGATGCGCTTGAAGGCATCGTGGCAGACCGGGTCGTCGACCTGTTCGAGCAGAAAGGTACACAGCGCGCCATCGAGCGCGACTTCCAGCATGGGAATGACCGAGCCGAGCACTTCCAGCGGCATGCGGTCGGACTGGGTATCGAGCCAGTCGATGACCAGCCGCAGATTGATATTGGGCAGCGGGATCTCGTCTTCTTCGAGCATGCCCCAGCGCCGCATCAGCGCCATCTCGGCGTTGGCGTGGCGCTGCTCTTCGGCATGGAAGTAGGTATACATTTCCTTGAGCACCGGGTCTTCGGCCTTGCGCGCCATGGCCGCGAAGCCGCGCGCGCCGACGTGCTCGATCCACATCAGATCGGACATGAAGGCCTTCAGCTTGGGCCACTGTTCGTCGGTAATCAGTTCCGCGCCAGGCGCATCCCAGTCGATGTCCGCCAACGCCCATTGGCTGGCCTTGACCTTGGCGAGCATTTTTTCCAGATCGATATCCATACGGTTCTCCTGTGGGCCCGGGTTTATTCGGGCGCGGACGCGTCGGCCTTGCCCGATGCGTCGTTGGCGGCAAAACGATTGATGAATCCCAGGCCCTTCGTGTAGCCGGCGGGCAAAAGCCGCTTGAGACGCCACACCACACGGGCATCGAACTGCGGCAAGACATACAGCTGCCCGCGATCGAGCCCGGCCAGCGCGCTGTTGACCACGCTTGCAGCGGACACGCCGCCCCAGCGCATCAGGTTGTCGGCGATCTTCGACGACGAAGCGCTGATCCGCCCCGCTTTCATGATGTTGGTCTGTACGAAGGTGGGACACAGCGCGGTCACCCGAATCGACGTATCCGCCAGTTCGGCGGCCAGGGTTTCGGTGACGGCCAGCACCGCGGCCTTGCTGGCGTTGTAGGCGCCCATGCGCGGCGCGGCCGCGAAGCTGGCCGTGGAGGCCACGTTGATGATGCCGCCCCGCCCCGCTTCGCGAAGGATCGGTGCGAAGACATGGCAGCCGTGGATCACGCCCCACATGTTGATGTGGAGCACCCAATGCCAGTCGTCCATGCTCATTTCGCCGATGGCATCCCCGCCGGCACCCACGCCGGCATTGTTGATGACCAGATCGGGCGGGCCGCCAAACCACCCGGTCGCCGTTTCGGCAAGCTTTTCCACATCGGCCAGGCGGGTGACGTCGCAGACCGTGGCGATCGCACGGCCGCCCTCGGCTTCGATACGCGCCGCGGTCGCCTCCGCCATGGCCTTGTCGATATCGGAACAGACGATGGCACCACCGCGTGCCGCCAGCTCCAGCGCAAAAGCCTGACCGATACCGCTGCCGGCGCCTGTGATCACGGTACGGGCACCGTTGGAAAGTCGTTTGGATCGGAACATGGGCACCCCGGACTTACTGCCGTTAGTTAATGTGACATTGATTGATGTCACATTACGAGGCTCAAACGCTAAACGCAAGCACTGGGATCGCGCATCGCGGCATGCCGTACGACTATCGGCATTACCGTGCGGTTACGGCCTGGCTCTTTTTCGGGGCTTTCGAGCATCGCGTCGGAGCGCGCCGCTACTGGCATCGCTGCGGGCGGTAATACCAGGCCCTGCAACAGTTTTTTCAACAGCCGCAAGGATTGCTTCGGCATGCGTCGCAAACAGGCCATTCACAGCTGGCCGCATGGGCGGCATAAATCGCCCCAAAACGCGGCCGATAGTCGCTTTGTCATAGCAACCGCGATTGTGCTTGCGTATACTTCCATCCGTTCATCCGGATAGAGAGATAACGTCTTATGAGCCGATACCTGTTCACCTCAGAGTCCGTCACGGGCGGCCATCCCGACAAACTGGCCGATCAGGTCTCGGACGCGATCCTCGACGCCTACCTGGCCCAGGACCCGAGCGCGCGCGTGGCCTGCGAAACCGCGACCAAGACCGGGCTCGTGATGGTGTTCGGCGAGATCAAGACCGACGAGAAGAAGAACGTCAACGTGCCGGTCGAAAAGATCGTGCGCGACACCGTGCGCAGCATTGGCTATACCAGCTCCGAGATGGGCTTCGATGCCGACAGCTGTGCGGTCATGAACGTGCTCGGCGAGCAGTCGGCCGATATCAACCAGGGTGTGGACCGCGGCGACCCGAAAGAACAGGGTGCCGGCGACCAGGGCCTGATGTTCGGCTATGCCTGCGACGAGACCGACGTGCTCATGCCGGCGCCGATCACCTATGCGCATCGCCTGGCCCGGCGCCAGTCCGAATTGATGAAATCCGGCGAACTCGACTGGCTGCGTCCGGATGCGAAATCGCAGGTGACCTTCGAATACGAAGACGGCAAGCCGGTCGCGATCAACGCCGTCGTGCTCTCCACCCAGCACGACCCGAGCATCTCGCAGGCCGACCTGAAAGAAGCGGTCCACGAACAGATCATCAAGCCGGTGATCGGCGAATGGCTCACCGACAACCCGACCATTCATATCAACCCGACCGGCAAGTTCGAAGTGGGCGGCCCGCTGGGCGATGCCGGCCTGACCGGGCGCAAGATCATCGTCGACACCTATGGCGGCATGGCCCGGCATGGCGGCGGCGCCTTTTCGGGCAAGGACCCGTCCAAGGTCGACCGCAGCGCGGCCTACGCGGCCCGCTATGTGGCCAAGAATGTGGTCAAGGCCGGCCTGGCTTCCAAATGTGAAGTGGCGGTTTCCTATGCCATCGGCGTGGCCGAACCGACCTCCATCTGGGTCGAAACCTTCGGCACCGGCAAGGTCGAGGACGAGCGCCTGACCCAGCTCATCCGCGAGCACTTCGACCTGCGCCCCTACGGCATTCTCACCATGCTCGACCTGCAGCGCCCGATCTATGCGCCCACCGCGGCCTATGGCCACTTCGGCCGCTCGGACATCGACCTGCCCTGGGAGCGCACCGACAAGGCCGAAGCCCTGGCCAAGGACGCCGGCCTGCAGGCGGCGTAAACCCGACAACCCAAGGTCGGGCCGTTCAACGCGTGGCAGCACGCGCCGGCTCGACGACTCCCCCGACTTAACAGGAAACGAACATGAGCACCCCCGCAGAAAAGATCGACCAGGACTACGTCGTCGCCGATATTTCGCTGGCCCCCTGGGGCCGGCGCGAAATCGAGATCGCCGAAACCGAAATGCCGGGCCTGGTGGCCCTGCGCGAAGAATTCGGCGAATCGCAGCCGCTCAAGGGTGCGCGTATTGCCGGCTCGCTGCACATGACCATTCAGACCGCGGTGCTGATCGAAACGCTGGTCGCCCTCGGCGCGGAAGTGCGCTGGGCCTCCTGTAACGTATTTTCGACCCAGGATCACGCCGCCGCCGCGATCGCCGAATCCGGCGTGCCGGTGTATGCGTTCAAGGGCGAATCGGCCGAGGAATACTGGGAATACTGCCACGCCATCATGGATTGGCACGACGGCGGCCTGCCCAACCTGATCCTCGACGACGGCGGCGATGCCACCACGCTGGCGACCTTCGGCGTGAAGGCCACGCAGGATCCCTCGCTGCTCGACAACCCGACCTCGAACGAGGAAAAAGCCCTGTTCAAGGTGATGAAGAAGCGCCTGGCCGAACAGCCGGACTTCTATACCAAGCTCGGCAAGGCAATCACCGGCGTTTCCGAAGAAACCACCACCGGCGTGCATCGTCTCTATCATCTGGCCAAGGAAGGCGGCCTGACCTTCCCGGCGATCAACGTCAACGACTCGGTGACCAAGTCCAAGTTCGACAACCTCTACGGCTGTCGTGAATCGTTGGTGGACGGCATCAAGCGCGCCACCGACGTGATGATCGCCGGCAAGGTCGCCATCGTCTGTGGCTACGGCGACGTCGGCAAGGGCAGCGTCCAGTCGCTGCGCGGCCTGGGCGCGACCGTCTGCGTGACCGAAATCGACCCGATCAACGCTCTGCAGGCAGCCATGGAAGGCCTGCGCGTGGTGGATATGGAAGACCCCGGCGTGGTCGAACAGGCCGACATCTTCGTGACCGCCACCGGCAACTACCACGTGATCAACCACGATCATCTCAAGCGCATGAAGAACGAGGCGATCGTGTGCAATATCGGTCACTTCGACAACGAGATCGACGTGGCGTCGCTCGAACAGTACGAGTGGGAAGAGATAAAGCCGCAGGTCGACCACATCACCTTCCCCGACGGCAAGAAGATCATCCTGCTGGCCGAAGGCCGTCTGGTGAACCTCGGCTGTGCCACCGGCCATCCGAGCTATGTGATGTCGAACTCGTTCACCAACCAGGTACTGGCCCAGATCGAGCTCTGGAAGCATCCCGAGCGCTACGAAAACAAGGTCTATGTGCTGCCCAAGCATCTGGACGAGAAGGTCGCCGCCCTGCATCTGGCGCGCGTGAACGCCAAGCTCACCAAGCTGACCCAGGAACAGGCGGACTATCTGGGCGTACCGGCCGAAGGCCCGTTCAAGCCGGATCACTACCGCTACTAAAGCGCTAGCGAGCCAATAAACCGGGCCCTGAGCAGACCCGGCCCGCCGACCACGCGGGCCGGGTCTTTTCATGTCACGGCAAACACGCCGCAGCAGCCGGTCGAGGGACCGACGCACCGACAGTGGACGTATCGGCATGACGCACGTATCGCAGAACTCTTTCAGTATCGAATTCTTTCCGCCCAAGGGGCCAAAAGGTGCCGCACGGCTGGACAAGGCACGTGCCCGGCTGGCGACTCTTGGCCCGGATTTCTTTTCGGTGACCTTCGGCGCCGGCGGCACCACCCGCTCGGGCACCCTCGAAACCGTGGCCGCAACGATGAAGGCCACCGGTATCGCCGCGGCCCCGCACCTGTCCTGTATCGAAGGCACGAAAGAGTCGATTAACGAACTGCTCGACAGCTACAAGGCGGCCGGGGTCGATCGTATCGTCGCGCTGCGCGGCGATCTGCCGCAGGGCATGGACGAGCCCGGCGTGTTCAGCTATGCCAACGAACTGGTCGCCCATATCAAGCAGCGTCACGGCGACGATTTCCATATCGAAGTCGGCTGCTATCCGGAATACCATCCGCAGGCGCCCTCGCCCGCTGCCGACATCGAGAACTTCGTGCGCAAGGTACGCGCCGGCGCGGATTCGGCGATGACCCAGTATTTTTACAACGCCGACGCCTATTTCAATTTCGTCGAAGAGGTCGCCGCCCAGGGCGTGGATATCCCGATCGTGCCCGGCATCATGCCGATCACCGATTTTGGTCAGGTATCGCGCTTCTCGGCCATGTGCGGGGCCGATATCCCGCGCTGGATACGCCAGAAGATGGAGGGCTACGGCGACGACCAGACCGCGGTCCAGGCTTTCGGACGCGAGGTGGTGGCACGCATGTGCGAGCAGCTGCTGGCCGGCGGCGCACCGGGGCTGCATTTCTACAGCCTCAACAAGGCCCAGCCAACGATCGATCTATGGCACGACCTCGGCCTGCCGTTGCCGGCAGGCCGGATCGTAGAAACCGGTTGAAGCAGTCGCCTTCGCGGGGCAGCCGCGAAGCTGATCGGGTCGATCAGGCTTCGTTGAGCGCGTCCCGCATGGCATCGTTGAAGCGGGCGGTCAGCCGCGCGAACTCGGCGCGCTCGGCTTCCGACCAATCGTCGAAACCTTTTTCCACACGCTCCAGGCGGCGATCACGCACGCGCGCGGCGGCATCGCGTCCGGCTTCGGTGATGGTCACGAAGCCGCCGCGACGGTCGTCGGGGTTGTCGAGCTTGTCGACCAGTCCAGCCTGCTTCATCGCCGCGACCTGACGCGTGACCGTCGACGCATCCAGGTTCACCTGCTCGGCCAGAGCGCCAACCGACTGTCGATCCTTGCGTTCCAGCAGGATCAACAACAGATAGTGAGCGCGCTCTAGGCCGAAATTGAAACGCCGGCGCGCGGCTTCGAGGCGACGCACCAGAAAGGCGAGTTCATATTCCAGCGCTTCCACGGATGGGCAGGTCTGGGGCAGATGGTTGCCCAGAGATTCATCTTGCTGTTCTGTCCTGCGGATCATGTGATTCTTCAGCCTTGGTTGAGAACCCGATAGGGAACAGTCGCGCCACAAAGCGCGAACACATGCATCTTACACGTTAGGTATAAAACCGCATTTTACTCACAACAAGTCTATGTTGTCCGAGAAAAATCACCACTCGCAACACGCACCGGCGGCTCCTCGGTTACGCTATCGCTGAATTATCGATAATTTAGAAGGAATTACCATGCGAGGCTGTTTTCTGGATGTCGGCTCGATGGGCGACGGGCTCGACTGGGACGCGCTGACCGGCGCCGTGGACGATTGGCAGTGGCACCACAACACGACGCGTGAACAGGTGGCCGAACGGGTCGCCGGAATGGATATCGTGGTCACCAACAAGGTGGTACTCGACGCACAGACGCTCGAGGGCGCGGACCGTCTCAAGCTGGTCTGCGTTGCAGCGACCGGCTTCAACAACGTGGATATCGACGCTGCGGCACGCTGCGGCATTGCCGTGGTCAACGTCACCGGCTATGCGACCCCGGCCGTTTCCCAGCATGTGCTGGCGCTGATGCTCGCTCACGCCACGCGCTGGGCCAGCTACGACGCGGCGGTCAAGCGCGGCGACTGGGCGGCCAGCGAATTTTTCTGCCTGCTCGACTATCCGATCGAAGAGCTGGCGGGCCAGACGCTGGGCCTGATCGGCCACGGCGAACTCGGCCAGGCGGTCGGCCGCCTCGCCGAGGCCTTCGGCATGCGCGTGCTGGTTGGCGAAAGGCCGGGGGCAACGAGCATCCGCGATGGCCGGGTGGCGGTCGACGAGCTGCTCGAGCGCTCGGACATGATCAGCCTGCACTGCCCGTTAACCGACGACACCCGCCACCTCATCGATGCCGATGCCCTGGCACGGATGAAGAACACCGCCTTCCTGATCAATACCGCCCGCGGGGCGATCGTCGACAGCGCGGCGTTGATTGCCGCACTCAAGGACGGCGAGATCGGTGGCGCGGCACTGGACGTGCTCGATCAGGAACCGCCGCCGGCCGATCATCCTCTGCTGGACCCCGCCATTCCGAACCTGATCGTGACCCCGCATAGCGCCTGGGGCAGCCGCGGCGCGCGCCAGCGCATGCTCGAAGGCGTGACCGCCAACATTCAGGCCTTTCTGGACGGCGAGATTCGCAACCGGGTCAACTAGCGGCGCTTTTTGCCCCGGCACGAAACAGACAATGCGCGGGCCGAGCAAGCGCGTCGGCGCACGCTCACGCGCTTTCGCCAAGGGCCGCGGGTGGCTGCAAGCGGCTGACATGGACAGCCGCTGCGATGCGGCATCAAAAAATGCGGTCGCCGCTTTTCTGCCAGATCAGCAGGCGGTTGTCGCTGGGCATGGCGATATCGTCGAGCGCGACCAGGCCTTGCCGTTGCGCGAGCGCGTTGAGCGCCTCGATCTCGCGCAGCCCCATGGCCGGGTCTCGATCGCGTAGCGCGGCATCGAAAGTCGCGTTGCCCGGCCGGGGCGTTTCACCCCGGCGCAGGAACGGGCCGTAAAGACATAGACGCCCGGCGGGTCGCAGTACCGTCGCCGCCCCTGCGAACAGCGCTTCGACCGCGGCCCAATCCATGATGTGGGCCACGTTCGCGCCGAACACGGCGTCGTACGGCCCTCGCGGCCAGGCCGCCCTCACATCCAACGCCAGCGGCCGTGGCAGCCTGTGGTCGGCGCTGTCGGCCAGCGCGGCGACCAGGCGTCGATGATGACCGGGCGCTTCGCTGGTTTGCCAGATACAGTGCGGGAGGCGTTCGAGCGCATAGCGGGCGTGTGTGGCATCGCCTGCGCCAACCTCGAGCACCTCGCGCGCGTTGGCGAGATGCTCGAGCAGCGCATCGAATATGGGCTCTTTATTGCGCTCGGCCGCGCTGCAGTCGCCTATTCGTTTGCTCATCGCTTGCGCGCCACGGTCAAACCGTCGCCAATGGGCACCAGGCTCATGTCGATCCGGTCGTCGGCGTGCAGGTGCCGATTGAACGCCCGAATCGCCTGGGTATCGGTGCTGTCGTCAGCGGCATCGATCACGCGCCCGTGCCATAACGTATTGTCGGCGATGATCAGCCCGCCCGCATCCACCAGCGCCAGCGCACGCTCGTAGTAGTCGATATAGCCGGCCTTATCGGCATCGATGAACGTGAAATCGTAGGCGCCTGCCATGCCGGCCGCGATTTCGGCATCGAGGGTCTCAAGCGCCGGCCCGATACGCAGCTCGA
The DNA here is from genome assembly GCF_964012375.1 of uncultured Salinisphaera sp. Taxonomy (NCBI): domain Bacteria; kingdom Pseudomonadati; phylum Pseudomonadota; class Gammaproteobacteria; order Salinisphaerales; family Salinisphaeraceae; genus Salinisphaera; species uncultured Salinisphaera sp. The sequence continues at coordinate 19,924 of NZ_CAXGSH010000033.1, read as the reverse complement.
CGATATCGGCCACGCCCGCCCGGGCCCAGTCGCGCCGGGCACGTTCGGTGATTTCGGGATCGTTGTCGCAGGCCAGCAGGTGGCCGTTGTCGGGCAGACTATGGGCAATCCACAGGCTCGAATAGCCCGCATATACGCCTATCTCGATACCGCGCCGCGCGCCTGCCAGGCGTAGCAACAGGGCGATAAGCTGACCCTGCTCGGGATTGATCTGCAGGTTGGCGTCGGCCGACTGCGCGGTCTCGTGGCGGTTGGCCGTCATGACCGCTGTTTCGCGCAGGCTGACGTTGCGCAGGTAAGAAAGCAGTTCCGTATCCATCATCGGGCGCTTTGGGTCGCTCGTTGTCGTTGCAGTCGTGGCCTGCACTGTGCCACATGGCAGCATACCCCCAGACCGAAAAAATCGATGCCCGCTACATATCAACTCCTTCATCTGACCGATCTGCACCTGCTCGCCGACCCGGAGGCGAACCTGCACGGCTGGCCGGTCGAACAGGCGTTTCAACGCGTGCTCGCTGGCGCGCTCGCCGACACGCCCCGGCCCGATGCGATCATTCTCGGCGGCGACCTGGTCGACGACGAAAGCGAGCACGGCTATGCCCGCCTCGATGCCACACTTGCGTGCCTGCCTTGCCCGGTGCTGGCCATGGCCGGCAACCATGACGACCCGGCCCGTATGGCGCGCATGCTCAAGCACGCCGTGGTGCATGACCGACTTGAGCTCGGCGGCTGGCAACTGATCGCGCTCGACAGCCATATCCAGGGCAGCGATGCGGGCGCGCTGGGCCGCGACCAGATCGAGCGGCTCGACGGCTGGCTGCAGGCCAATACCGCGCCCACCCTGGTATGCCTGCACCATCCGCCGGTCGACGTAGGCGCCGCCTGGATCGATGCGATCGGCCTGCGCGATCGCGATGCGCTGGAAGACGTCATCGCCCGTCATTCACAGGTGAACGCGCTTGTCTGTGGCCATGCGCATCAAGCCGCGGAACTGGCGTTTGCCGGACGTGCCTGCCTGATCACCCCGAGCACGATGCGACAGTTTGCCCCCGGCTCTTGCGATTTTGCCGAAGACGCGGCCCGCAGCCCGGGCTACCGGCATATCCAGCTCGACTGCAACGGCCATATGACGAGCACCGTCCGGCGCGTTCCCTGGCCGACCTAGCCTGTGGATAAGTCCGGGGACAAATTGGGGAAGCGCAGAGCCGTGGCATAAAGCCCATGGCGGGGCATCGGACGTTTTTTGTCACCCGCAGTATTTATCTTTTATTATCAAACGGATACAAACCGCTCAGCAGTGACGCTGGTCGGCATAACAAACTGCTCCTCCGACGACAAGCGGGTTGACACTGTGTATAACCCGCCGCGTAGAGCAGGCGACTCCTGAAGTAATGGTGCTAAACGATTGAGCGTAAACGCGAAAGCGAAGAAATACACAGAGCCTGTGGATAACTCTGTGGAAACAGTTTCTATAACCCCTCTCAAGCGGCATATATTCAACGGTTTCGCCAAAGCGGCGATTTCGTAACCAAACCGACACAGACATTTAATATCAGCCACTTGGCGCCGAAGCCGGCCTAGGCGATACGAGCTGCAAAAAAATTTTTGCAGGCGATTGCACGACCCCATTTTCCGTTGTGCATAACACAAAGCGGTTCGCCACGAATGTTAGACTCGCCGCCATGAAACGACCCAATATTCTGGTCATTGCGGGGCACGATCCGAGCGGCGGCGCGGGCATTCAGGCCGACATCGAGGCGGCGGCCGCACACGGGGTACACGCAGCCACGGTGATTTCCCTGCTCACCTGCCAGGACACACACAATGTGTATGGCGTAAAGCCGGTCGCCTCGGACTTCTTTGCCCAGTGCCTGGATGCGGTCGTTGCGGATATGCACATCGACGCCGTCAAGCTCGGCGTCATCGCGAGTGCCGAGCATGTTGCGATCATTGCCAGGCTGATGGATCGGCTGGGCGATACGCCGCTGGTGATCGACCCCGTGCTGGTCGCCGCCGGCGGCGGCACCCTCGCCGACGACACGGTAGGCCAGGCGCTACAGGACACACTGTTCGAGCGCGCCTGCGCGATCACGCCCAACGCCCGCGAGGCGCGCGCGCTATGCGCTGGTGAAATCGATCTGGATCGCTGCGGCGAAGCCCTGAGCGAACGCACCCCCAACGTGCTGATTACCGGCGGCGACGAAGGCGGCGTTGAAGTCGTCAACCGCCGCTACGCGCGCGGTCGCGCGATGCAACGCTATCAGTGGCCACGCATCGACGGCGTATTTCACGGCTCCGGCTGCACCCTGGCAAGTGCGGTTGCCGCCCGAATCGCGCTCGGCCACAGCCCCGATGAAGCCTTGCAGCATGCCCAGCAGTACACCTGGGAAACCCTGGAACGAGCCTTTGCCGCCGGCGGCGGCCAGCGTATTCCCGCGCGTATCGTGACTGGAACACCGTGAGCGTGCGCGGGCTGTATGCCATTTACGACCGCACCACGCTCGCCGACAACGCGCTCGAACGCGTGGAGGCGGTGCTCGCCGGCGGGGCCGTCTGGCTGCAATACCGCGACAAGCGCGCCGGCGCGCCCGATGCCAGGCTGCTCGGCGAGCTACGTGCGCTGACGCGGGCCTATGACGCAGGCCTGATCGTCAACGACGACTGGCGTCTGGCTCAGGCCGTCGCCGCCGACGGCGTACACCTAGGCCAGAGCGACGGCAGCCTGGCGAGCGCGCGCGCCGCCCTAGGCGACGATGCCATCATCGGCGTCAGCTGTTCCGGCGCGATCGAACGGGCCCGCGCGGGCATCGCCGAAGGTGCCAGCTATGTCAGCTTCGGTCGCTTCTTCGATTCGGCCACCAAACCCGATGCGCCGCGCGCCGACCCGGCCGTGCTTGCACAGGCACGCACGCTCGGCGTACCGGTCGTGGCGATCGGCGGTATAGACCAGGAGAACGCAGCCGATATCATTGCCGCCGGCGCCGACCTGATCGCCGTGTCCGGCGCGCTGTTTCATGCCCCCGACAGCGGCGCGGCGGCGCAGGCCCTGGCGGCTCTTTTTCAGCGGGCCGGCTAACCGGTCAGCTCGCATGGTTCAATCTTCGCAGGAGTATTTTCGATGAGCGCATCCGAGACACAGTGGCAGCGCCCCGGTCCGCGTTCAGCCCAACTGTTCGAACGCGCCTCGCGGGTAACGCCCGGGGGCGTGAATTCGCCGGTGCGCGCCTTTGCCGGCGTCGGCGGCACCCCCGCCTTCATCGAGCGCGCCAGAGGGGCCTATATCTACGACGTCGACGGCAATGAGTACGTCGACTATGTGGGCTCGTTCGGGCCCATGATTCTCGGCCATGCCCATCCCGACGTGGTCGACGCGGTACAAAAGCAGGCGGCCAAGGGGCTGTCCTTCGGCGCGCCCACCGGCCTGGAAACCGAGCTCGCGGAACTGGTGTGTTCCATGGTCGACTCGATCGAGTCGGTGCGCATGGTCAACTCCGGCACCGAAGCCGCCATGACCGCCCTGCGCCTGGCGCGCGGCTATACCGGCCGCAAGAAGATCCTCAAATTCAAGGGCAACTACCACGGCCACGTCGATGCCCTGCTCGTGGATGCCGGTTCCGGCGCACTCACGCTCGGCATTCCCGGCTCGCCGGGCGTGCCCCAGGCGGTGGTCGAAGACACCCTGTCGGCGACCTATAACGATCTGGATTCGGTCGTACAGGCATTCGATGCGCACGGCGACGATATCGCCTGCGTGATGGTCGAGCCGGTCGCCGGCAACATGAACTGCGTGCCGCCGGCCGAAGGCTTTCTCGAAGGCCTGCGCGAACTGTGCGATCGCTACGGCGCGCTGCTGATCTTCGACGAGGTCATGACCGGCTTTCGCGTGCATCCCGGCTGTGCCCAGGCACATTTCGGCGTCACCCCGGACGTGACCGCGCTGGGCAAGATCGTGGGCGGCGGCATGCCCGTGGGCGCGGTCGGCGGCCCGACCAAGGTCATGGAAACCCTGGCACCGACCGGTCCGGTCTATCAGGCCGGCACGCTGAGCGGCCATCCGCTCGGCATGGCCGCCGGTATCGCCACGCTGTCGCGACTCAAGGACGGCGCCGTCCACAAGGCCATCGAGCCGCAGCTGGACACGCTGCTCGCCGGCCTCGACGAACGTGCGGCCAAGCACGGCGTCCCGTTCATGACCCAGCGCGTGGGGGCCATGTTCGGCATGTTCTTCACCGACGCCAAGCAGGTCAGCCGCTTCGACGACGTGGCCGCCTGCAATACCGAAGCCTTCTCGCGTTTCTTCCACGAAATGCTCGATCACGGCGTATATCTGGCCCCGTCGGCGTTCGAGGCGGCCTTCATCTCGCATGCCCATGACAACGTTGCGATCGCGCGTACCCTGGATGCGGCCGATGCAGCGTTCGCCGCGCTCGCGCGCGATTGAACGGGCCGGCATCCTGAAATGTCGTGCATGGGCGCTGCCTGGGTAACGGCCGTCTATAAACCGGCACAGCCCATGCACAGGCGAGCCGGCGACCGGCCGCCGATTGGCCGGTCGCGAACGATAAGGCACGGTTTTTTGCGCTCGGCTGGCAGGGGCTGACGCATGGGACACGAGTTGTTTGCCGCCCTGCTTGCCTGGGTGCAGGCCCATCCGCTGGCCGCGCTTGCACTGGTCTTTGCGGTTGCTCTCGGCGAGTCGCTGTTTCTGTTTGGCCTGCTGGTGCCCGGCGCGCTGTTCATGTTCGCCTTCGGCGCCCTGATCGGCGCCAATCTGTTGCCGCTGGGCGCCACGTTCGCGGTGGCCATCATCGGCACGCTGGTGGGCGACGGCGCCAGTTTCGCCCTCGGCCGACGCTATCGCGGGCGGATATCGTCCCTGCCCGGCTTCGCGCGTGCACCGACGTTGGTGGCACGCGGCGAACGTTTTCTGGCCGATCATGGCGGCAAGGCCATCATCATGGGGCGCTTGATCGGTGCGCTGCGTCCGGTGGTGCCCACCGTGGCAGGCGCGGCAGGGCTGTCGACGACCCGCTTCGTAATCATGGACCTGATCGCGACTGCGATCTGGGCGCCCTGTTATATCCTGCCGGGCGTGGTGTTCGGCGCATCGCTGGATCTGGCTGCCCAGGTCGCCACGCGCCTGGCGATCCTGCTGGTAGCGGTGGTCGCCATCGTCTGGATCACCACCGTCGGCGTACGCTTCGTGCTGGTCGCCGGTCGTGTGGCCCTGCATCGCTATGCCGGCCGGCTGCTTGCCTGGAGCCGGCGCCATCGACGACGCGGGCGCCTGGGCAACGCCCTGGCCGACCCGCGCCAGCCCGAGATCCCGGCCCTAGCAATCGGCGCCGGCGTGTTGCTTTTGGCGACCGCCCTGGCCTATCTGCTGATGTGGGGCTGGCAACGCCCGGTCTTCCCCGGCCGCTTCGATGCGCTGGCTTTCTACATCGTTCAGAGCCTGCAGACACCGATATCCGACCAGATCGCCTTTGCCATCGCGCAGATGGGTTCGCCACTGATCTATGTGCCTTTCGCGATGGTACTGGCGGCGGTGCTCGCGGTGATGGGCAACGGCCGTGCGGCCACCCACTGGGTCGTGGCACTGGGCTTTTCGGCGCTGGTCACGCTGGGGCTGCGCTGGTGGCTGGCTATTCCGGCCCCCAGCGATTATTTCCACGGCGATGCAACCGACCCGCTGTTTCTGGCCGGCGGCGGTCAGGATCTCATCCTCTGTGCCACCGTCTACGGCATGGCCGGGCTCATGATTGCGGCCGGCCAGCCGTTGACCGCACGGCCCTACTATCACTCGCTGACCGTGGCCGGCGTGGTGCTGCTGGCCCTGGCACGCCTCTATCTGGGCCTGGACTGGGCCAGCGATCTGCTCATCGGACTGGCGATCGCCTTCGTCTGGCTGAACATGCTGGTGCTCAGCTATCGCCGCCAGCGCCCGGCACGCGTAGGCGGTGCGCCGGTACTTACCGTGCTCGCCGGCTTTGGCATGATCGCGGTGGTCGCCGGCATTCTGCCGGATACCACCTATCGCGCCTGGGCCAAGGCCGAAGCCCAACGCACCCCCGATCTGGTGGCGCGCTGGGATATCGACGGTTATCACCAGCTTGAGGCCCGTATCAAGGATCTTGCCGGGCGCGACAGCGCGCCCCTGAATGTGCAAGTAGCCGCGCACGCGCCGGAACTTCGCCGCCTGCTCGGCAAGGCCGGCTGGCAGCCCGCGCCGGCGCTGGGCATGAGCCAGCCGCTGCACTGGCTGGTCAGCGATAGCGATATCCGGCAGTTGGCGGTGCTACCGCGTATCCATGACGGGCGACAGCCGACGCTGACGCTGGTACACGACGCGCCCGATACGCAGCACAGCCGCCGGGTTCTGCGGCTCTGGCCGACCGGGCGCGAGCGAGACTCCGACCGGCGCCCCCTGTGGGTGGGCATGACCGATATCCAGCGTGTCACCCAGCGCTTTCATCTACTCGCCACCGCGGCCGACCAGCATCGCTATGCCGCGGCCCAGGCCGCCCTGGTCGCCGATCTCGACGCGGCCGGCGTAGAGTCACGGGTCGTCAAAACCGATGAAGAGACGATCGTACTCATCGACACGCCCCGAGCCGCGGGCGATGCTAAAGTAACGCCCGATCCGTAACCTGCGCCGTCGTTGTTCGCAGCGATTGCGTGCAGCGTTTCGTCCACGTTTCACAGCCCAAGCAGCGCATTCTCCATGGCCAACGTCGATCCCAAGGCGCGCAAGTCCTCCAAACTCAAGCAACCGGGTTTTTTCACCCGTATGCGAGCCAGCCTCAACAAGGGCGACTCGTGGCTGACCTACGACCTGCGCAATCTGCTGCCCGGCGAAACCGTCGACCAGGATGCGCTCGACGAACTCGAAACCCAGCTGCTGCTGGCCGATGTCGGCGTCGAGGCCACCGGTCAGGTCATGCACCGCCTGCAGGTGATGTTCGACGGCGGGCGCCTGCGTACCGGCAAGGATCTGGGCAAGGCGCTGCGCGAACACCTGGGCGCGATTCTCACCCCCTGCGAAGAGCCGCTGACCATTCCCGAGCACACGCGCCCGTTCGTGATCCTCATGGTGGGCGTCAACGGCGTGGGCAAGACCACCACCATCGGCAAGCTGGCCAAGAAATTCCAGGACGCCGGCCAGTCGGTGATGCTCGCCGCCGGCGATACCTTCCGAGCGGCGGCGGTCGAACAGTTGCAGGGCTGGGGCGAGCGCAACCATGTGCCGGTGGTCGCCCAGGGCAGCGGCGCGGACTCGGCTTCGGTGGTGTTCGACGCGTTCGCGCGCGCCAAGGCGCGCGGTATCGACGTATTGATCGCGGATACGGCCGGCCGCCTGCATACGCAGGGCCACCTCATGGACGAACTCAAGAAGATCAAGCGTGTGCTGGGCAAACAGGACGAATTCGCCCCGCACGAGGTCATGCTGGTGGTGGATGCCACCACCGGCGGCAATGCATTGCAGCAGGCGGTCGCCTTCCATGAAGCGGTCGGCCTGACCGGCATTACCATCACCAAACTCGACGGCACCGCCTCGGGCGGCATCGTGTTCGCGATCGCCAAGCGTCTGGGGCTGCCGTTGCGTTTCATCGGCATCGGCGAGAAAGTCGAGGATCTTGGGGTGTTCGAATCCGAGCACTTCATGGACGCCCTGTTCGATCGCAGCAAGTAGCGCTGCCCGTGTTTCGCCCATGACCGATATCGTCGCCTTCAAAAACGTCGTCAAACGCTATCCCGGCGGCAAGATCGCGCTCGATGGCATATCGCTGCATCTGGAGCGCGGCGAGATGGCGTTTCTGACCGGCCATTCCGGGGCCGGCAAATCGACGCTGATGAAACTCATCGGTCTGATCGAGCGTCCGACGCGTGGCCAGGTGGTGATCAACGGTACCAACCTGGCGGCGGTCAAGCGTCGTCAGATCCCGCGCTATCGTCAGCGCCTGGGCCTGATCTTTCAGAACTACAATCTGTTGTTCGATCGCACCGTATTCGACAACGTGGCGCTGCCGCTGGTCATTCGCGGCCTGGGCCGTGCCGATATCGCCCGGCGGGTGCGAGCCGCACTCGACACGGTCGGCCTGCTCTCGCACGAGCGCAAGTTCCCGATCACGCTTTCCGGCGGCGAACAGCAACGGGTGGGCATCGCCCGCGCCGTGGTCGACCGGCCCTATCTGCTGCTCGCCGACGAACCGACCGGCAATCTGGACCCCGCTCTGTCGGCCGATATCATGCGCCTGTTCATGCGCCTGAACGAGGCCGGCACCAGCATCATGATCGCCACCCATGCCATCGACCTGGTCGAACGCATGGGCCATCGCCGGATTCGCCTGGATCACGGTCACCTGGAGGACGGCTAGCCCCATGGCACGCAGCAGCGACCAACCGACCCGCAGCGCGGCCCAGAGCAACCGCCGGCGCAGCCTGCCCAGCACCCTGGCCGCACCGGCACAGGGATGGATGAGTTCGCATGCGCGCTGTCTGATCGAAAGCCTCGGCCGGCTTTACCGGCGCTGGCTGGCAAGCCTGCTCACGGCCACGGTCATCGGTATTGCCCTGGCCTTGCCGGCCGGGCTGTACGTGCTGATGAGCAACCTCGACACGCTCTCGCAGAGCTGGCATCGCGCGGTACAGGCATCGCTGTATCTGCAGGACGATCTGTCGATCAGCGACGGGCAGGCCCTGGCCGAGCGACTGGGCGCGCGCGACGATGTCGATGCCAGTACCTATATATCCGCCCAGGCGGGCCTGGAGCAATTTCGCGAGTCGTCCGGCTTCGGCGCGGCCCTGGATGCGCTCGAGGACAATCCGCTACCGGCCGTGATCACCATCAATCCGCGTTCGGATATGTCGCGCGCCGAGATCGGCGCCCTGCTGGTATCGCTTGAGGACGAACCCGGCGTGGCCCGCGCGGAACTCGATCAGGCGTGGCTCGAGCGCCTGTATGCCATTCTGTCCGTGATCGAGCGATCGGCCTGGGTGATCGGCCTGCTGCTGTCGGCGGCGGTGCTGTTCATCGTTGGCAACACGATCCGGCTGGATATCGAAAACCGGCGCGAGGAGATCGAGGTCATGAAGCTGCTTGGCGCCTCGGATGCCTTCATTCGCCGGCCGTTTCTCTACAGCGGCTTCTGGTACGGGCTGATCGGCGCCGTGCTGGCACTGGTGCTGCTGGGCATCTGTTTTCTTGCCCTGGCCCAGCCGCTGGGCGCACTCACCCGCTCCTACGACGGCGCCATGGCGGTGCACGGACTGGGCTTCGATGGCGTGCTGATGCTGCTCGGCATCGGCGTGGCCCTGGGCTGGCTGGGCTGTGTACTCACCGTGAACCGCCGTCTGGCGGCAATCGAGCCGCGATAGAGGGAACCTAACGTTTGCACCGAGGTCTTAACGTCATTCCTATGATTGCAGCATCAACAGCCGCCAATTTTTGCTAGACTGGCTGTAATACGCAAAAGTCCCAAGGAGGCTTTGCACATGGCTAACGATATCTCTCTTTCCCCCGCAAAGATGAACCTGCCGACGCTTTCGTCGGGCAGTATCGATTCCTACCTGCAGGCCGTTTCGAGTATTCCGGTGCTGGAGGTCGACGACGAGCAGCAGCTCGCGCGCAAGCTGCGTGACGACGGCGATATCCAGGCGGCCCAGAAGCTGATTCTGTCCAACCTGCGTTTCGTGGTACACGTTGCCCGCGGCTACTCGGGCTACGGCCTGCCGCTGGCCGATCTGGTCCAGGAAGGCAACATCGGCTTGATGAAGGCAGTCAAGCGCTTCGACCCGGACGTCGGCGTACGCCTGATTTCCTTCGCCGTGCACTGGATTCGTGCCGAAATCCACGAGTTCATCCTGCGCAACTGGCGTATCGTCAAGGTCGCCACGACCAAGGCGCAGCGCAAGCTGTTCTTCAACCTGCGCAGCTCCAAGAAGCGCCTGGGCTGGATGAACGACAAGGAAGTCCAGGCCGTGGCCGGCGATCTCGGCGTCAAGCCGGAGACCGTGCTGCAGATGGAGCGTCGCCTGTCGGGCGGTGATACGTCCTACAACGCGCTGCCGTCGGCCAACGATGAAGACAGCTACGCGCCCGAGGACTATCTGGCCGCCGACGACGGCTATGACCCGGCCTCGGATATCGAGAACGGCGACTGGCAGACCTATCAGCACGCGAATCTGTCGCGCGCCATGACCCAGCTCGACGATCGTAGCCGGGACATTCTCGAAAGCCGCTGGCTGCGGGAAGACGGCAAGATCGGCCTGCAGGAGCTTGGCGACAAGTACCAGGTCTCGGCCGAGCGTATCCGCCAGCTCGAGGTCGCGGCAATCAAGAAGCTACGGGGCGCGATGGTCACTGCGGCCTAGTTGCCCGATACGGCCTTCGTGCCGGGCCACGACGCATGACAATTGATCGCAGCAGAAGACGCCTGCTTGTGTCGGCAACGGCACTCGCAGGCGTTTCTTTTTTGCCGGCCTGGGCCCGAGCCGATACAGCAGCGGCGCTGCCGGCCGACGGCGAAGCCTTCGATTTCGAGGCCCTGGTTGCGCATGCGCGCGCCCTGTCGCAGCAGCCCTATCACGCGCCCGATGAGCGCTATGGGCAGCTGCTGGACGAGATCGGCTATGAAGCCTTCATGGGTATTCATACCCGCAAGGAGGCCGCACTCTGGGCCGATGACGCGACGCCGGTCACGGTCGAGTTTTTTCATCTGGACCAGAACGCCCGCACGCCGGTGGCGATCCATGTGGTCGAGTCCGGCCGTAGCCGACGTATTGCCTACGACAGCGATCTGTTTCGCTACGACGACCCGGCGCTGGCCGAACGCCTGCCGGCCGATCTCGGGTTCTCGGGCTTTCGCATGCTCGGCCGCGGCGATCCAGCCGGCGAATGGCTGGCGTTCAAGGGCGCCAGCTACTTTCGCAGCCCGGGCGGCCTTGATCAGTACGGTCTGTCGGCCCGAGGCGTGGCAGTCGATACCGGCTACGGCAATGACGAGGCGTTTCCCGACTTCAGCCAGTACTGGCTGATAAAACCCGAGCCGAACGCGACGACCATTACGATTTGTGCGCTGCTCGAAGGCGAGCACGTCACGGGCGCGTATCGCATCGTGCTGAGCCGGCCGAACGACGTGATCCTTGATATCGAGACCCGGCTGTTCCAGCGTCGCGATGTCCAGCGCCTGGGCATTGCCCCTTTGACCAGCATGTTCTGGTTTTCCGAAACCAACGCCCGCCGCGGCGTCGACTGGCGCCCGGAAATCCACGACAGCGACGGGCTCGCCATGACCACCGGCGATAACCAGCGACTCTGGCGTGCCCTGGTGAATCCGCCGCGCAGCCAGTACAGCGCCTTTCAGGACAACAGTCCGAAAGGCTTTGGCCTGCTCCAGCGCGATCGCGTGTTCGATCACTATCAGGATCCGGACGTCGCCTTCGAAAACCGCCCCAGCCTCTGGGTCGAGCCGCTGCACGACTGGGGTCGTGGTCATGTCGGCCTGCTCGAACTGCCCACGGACGAAGAGGTCTACGACAACATCAACGTTTTCTGGGTACCGGCGGGCAAGGCCGCAGCGGGCCACGCGTGGCATTTCGACTACCGCCTGTACTGGGGCGCCGATCAGCCCGATCCGCCGGCCCTGGCCCGGGTCATGGCCACGCGCACGGGCCGAGCCGGCGCCCCGGGCACCTATGAAGATCAGTCGGTGCTGGCACGCAAGTTCGTCATCGATTTCGCGGGCGACACACTCGACCAGCTGAGCGACGACGACCCGCCGCAGCCGAGCGTGCATGCCAGCCACGGCCGGATCGAGAATCCCTATGTCCAGCATGTCGAGCAAACCGGCCGCTGGCGGGTATTCTTCGACTGGAAAGGCGCCCTGCCACCCGACAATACCCCGGTCGATCTTCAGGCAACGCTACGCTACGGCGATCGCCAGATCGCCGAAACCTGGTTGTATGCCTACTATCCGGAGGCGCTGCCGCGCCAGCTTCATTCCGAAGACGCCACCGTCTGACGCGCGTCTGCCCCGGCCCCGCCCCGCCCCCTGAGACGGCTCAGCGACTACCGCGGGGCGTCGGGTCGTTCTGGTACGCCTCCGACGATGAGGCCTGGGCCTGCGGCGGCCCCTTGAACACCTTGGCAAAGGAATCGTCGACCGAGCGCAGGTGCAGATCCTGCTGCGGAAACGAGACCACCACGTCGTTGGCCCGAAACGCGGCGTGCATGCCTTTGTAGATCGCATGCTGCAGCGGCAGCAGGTTGTACAGATCGTGGTAGAAGATACGCGCTTCGTAGATGAGCGCGCTGTCGTCGTAACCCACGAAGAACACCGTGGGCGCAGGATTCTCGAGTGCCACCGGCTCGTCCTTGATGACGTCCATGATCAGCCTCTCGGCGAGCTCTGTATCGGTGTCCAGGGCCAGATGCACGCGCAGGATCAGGCGCGTGATGTCGTCGGTGAGCGTCCAGTTGATCACGGTTTCGGTGATGAACGTCTTGTTCGGGATCACCACTTCCTTGTTGTCCCAGTCGGTCACCGTGGTGGCACGAATACGGATACGCGACACCGTGCCCGTGAGCGTGCCGACGGTTACGGTGTCGCCCACCCGCACCGGGCGTTCGAACAGAATGACGATACCGGAGACGAAGTTGGCGAAGATTTCCTGCAAGCCGAAACCCAGGCCCACGCCGACAGCCGCCACCAGCCACTGAATCGACGACCAGCGAAAGCCGATCAGCGCAACCGCGCCGAGCATGCCGATGATTACGATCGCATACTGGAAAAGCGTGGCCATGGCATAGCGACTGCCCGCATCCATGGAAAAGCGCCGCAGGACGGTGATTTCCAGAAAGCCCGGCAGGTTGCGCCCCGCCAGTGCCGTGACCACGCCCAGCGCAAGCGCAAGCAGCAGCGCGCCGAGGGTGACCTGGGTGAGCTGGGTCCGCCCATCGACCTCGTTGGCGTATTGCCAGAGGGTGACGTTATCCAGCAGCTGGAGGGCCGGCAGCGTATCCGACCAGATCAGCCATAGCGCGGCCATGGCCAGCAGTGCGATCACCACCTTGATCAGGCCACGGGTCTGCTCGCTGATCTGGACGAGATCGATTTCCAGCGTATCGAGGTTCTCCGGGGTGCTCTCGCCGGCCGCGGCGGCGGCATCGCGGGTGGCCCTAGCCTCCCGTGCTTCTTCACGCCGGCGTAGCGCCCGCGTGAGTGCCAGCCGGCGCTCGGCAACCGTCAGCCAGCGTACGATCAGCGCATACAGCACGAAGCCGCCGCCCAGCAGACCTGCCGAATAGAAGAAGCGACTTTGTAGCTGTAACGCGGTGTAGTAGTAGCCCATGCCCGCCAGCCCGAACAACAGCAGCGGCAGCCCCACCGCGATCGGCAACCAGAGATAGCCGAGTCGCCAGGACGAGCCCTCTTCCGGATTGATCACCCCGGCGAGTTCACCGCGGGTGGGATGCAACAGGCGCCACGAGAAGGCCGCGATCATCAGCGAACTTGCCATGAACGCGCCGCGGCCGATCGTTTCACGCTTGCTGTCGTCGTCGAAGGCTTCGGTAAAGCTGATCAGCATCGTGGGAATGAGCAGCATCGCCAACAGCCAGCGCAACATCCGATACAGGCCGTGCCGGGCCTCTTCCGGCCACTGGAAATGGCTCTCGGCCAGACCGTACTTGCGACAAACCTGGGCAAAGGGCTCGAGAAAGAGCACCAGAATCGCGACCCGAATGAACACTTCCGCCACCGCGGTGGTAAACACGTCGCCGTTGGCGGATGTGCGCACCAGATAACCGGCCAGCAGGAGCGTCGCCACTGGCGGTATGAACAGCAATACGGTGGCAAGCGCCGCGCGCAGCGTGACCCAGAAGGTATCGTGCTGGACCTTGCCGACCGGCTCGGCCAGGCGCCGCAGACGGCTGCGCAGCGGCCTGCGCAGCAGCAACAGGGCAACGATCAGCGTCGCGCCGATCGCGGTAACGAACGGCCGCGCCCGGACACCGTCGACCAGCCGTTGCAGCACGCCAGCCCAGGACGACCATTTGAATGCCCAGGGCAGATCGTTGATCGCCCGGCCGAACCAGTCGAGGCCCAGGGTGCCGAACGACGGGAGCCAGAACAGACGCTCGTTGAGCAATCGATTGAATGAATCGACGGTCTGGTTGTATTCCGACGACAGCCGTCGCAGATCCCGTCCGATCTCGATGAACCGGCCTTCGGCACTGATCAGCAGATCAAGAATTTCGCGCCGATGGCGTAGCAGCGCGGCCAGCGATTGCTGCTCGCCTTCGCTGAGATCGGGGTTTTCGGCGATGAGCTGCGCCACACGCCGGTCGATATCTTCCAGATCCGCGCGCTGCTGTTGCAGCTGAAAGCGCTGCAGTTCGGCCGAGGCGATCTGCGGCTGGGTCGTATCCGTCGTGCTACGACTGGTCCCCGAGAGCAGCCCGGGGCGCGCGACTTCGCGGCGCTGGGCACGCAGGACGTCGCCCAACGCCACCGAGGAGCCGCCTATCTCCAGCTGGCGCTGAACCAGGCTCAGCCGCCGCTGGATATCGTCGACCCGGGTGTGCTGACGCACCTGTTCGTTGGTCAGCGACTCCGTTTGCGTGGTCAGCTGAGTGAGTTGGTCGGCAAGCTCGACGTTGCGCTGCGCGGCGTTGCTGACCGGCTCGGCGGCGGTACGCAGCTCGCTGAGCTTGTCTTCGCTGGCCGAGCGCAGCTCGATGGCGCTTTGATTCTGGCGCTGGCCGAGCGCCAGCTGAAGCGAGGCCAGCAATTCGGTGTCGTAGGCCTGACGCGCTTCGGTGAGCGCGCGTCGCGCTTCGAGTTCGCGCTGGCGCTCATCCTGGCTGCTGATCTCCTGCTGAAGGCGCTCGATTTCGGCGGTCAGCGCTTCGCGACGCGCGGCCAGTGCCGCGCTCTTCGCCTCCACCAGCAGACTGGGTTGGTCGCGCTCGATGGGACTGCTTTCGCCGTCCAGCGACCGTAGCGCCTCTCGTGCGTCAGCGAGTGCTTCGCGCGCCGCATCCGGGCGCTGCGCAAGGCGATTGAGCTGGTCACGCAGATCGGTCAGTCGCGCCTGGTTATCGGCCAGGCGTGAACTGGTCGCATCGACCCGGCTGGAGAGCGCGCTGGCCGACAGGTCGCTGAGCGTTTCGCTCGCCGGCGGCGTCTGGATCTGCTGGAGTTCGTCCGTCAACTCGCGAATACGTGCCGGGGCCTGTTCGGCCTGGGTACGCATACGTCGCGTTTCTTCGCGCGCGTTGCGCGCGGTTTCCAGCGATGAGATCGCCTCGCGGTAGGTATCCACCACCTGCTCGCGCAGCGCGGCATCCATATTGGTTTGCGAGGGCACGGTATCGACACGACTGCGCAGATCGTCGATTCGCTTGTCGATGCTTTGCTGGGCGTCGGCGACCTGGGCGACGGCAGACGCTGCCATGCAGCACAACAACCCGCACAGCACGAGCCCGGACAGCCGCATGGCCCCGTATCGACGCTTAAACACCGTTATCGCCATTGGGGTTCCCGCTCGGCTATCACTGGCGGGCGATTTTACGCGTTCGCATGCAGCACCGCGAACCGAAAAGCGCTCGTCCTTTGGTTGCGCTTTTCGGCGTGGCTCGCCGACGCGTTCGAACGGCACGCCGCGATACACTCGCCGCCAGCGCCGCGCAATCTACGCCGAAGCCGCACGTCTGGGCCTCTGCTTGACGATCAGTCGTCGCGGTCCGACGACGTCGAGGACGCCTGCTTTTCTGCCTCGCGACGGGCACGGGCGTCGTCGATGATCTCGAACATATCGGTGCCGAACTCGCCGATTTCCCGGTTCACGCCGCGAATCACATCGTAGATGCTGGCGTCGTCAGGGTTTTTCGCCGGTGTCGCTTCGGGCTTTGTCTGGCCACGCAAACGCCGCGCCCTCGCGACGACGTAACCGCCGATCAGGCGATGCACGTTTTCCACGCGCAACGCGGCCGAGTCGAAGCTCGACTCGGCCGAGTCCTTGAGTGTTTCAAGCAGCTTTAGCATAAACCGGCGCATCCGTGGATGTCGTTGGCTCCAGCGTATTGCGTTTACGACGATGCGGCAACGACATGCGCAGAATGCGCTTGACCACGCCGCCGAACTGCTTGGTGAGCGGTCCGGTGTTGTAGTTAAGACCATAGCGCTCGCAGATTTCCTGAATCTTGGGCGCGACCTCGCGATAGCGGTGCGACGGCATGTCAGGGAACAGATGATGTTCGATCTGATAGCTCAGGTGGCCCGACAGGATATGAAACGGCACGCTGCCGGTCAGGTTGGACGAACCGAGGAGCTGGCGCAGATACCACTGGCCGCGGGTTTCGTCCCGGGTTTCTTCCACGTCGAACATTTCCACCTCGTCGGTGAAATGCCCGCAGAAGATGATCAGGAACGACCACAGGTTGCGGTTCAGGTTGGCCGTAATATTGCCTGCCAGCACCGGCGCGAACATCGGCCCGGCCAGCGCCGGAAACAGCACGTAATCCTTGAGCACCTGCTTGCGCGCCTTGGCCCAGATCTCGCGCGCCTGAACGGCGGCTTCCTTGAAGGTCTTGTCCTTGCCCAGGCGCTCGACTTCCAGATCGTGCAGCGCAACGCCCCACTGGAAGAAGGTGGCCAGAGTGGCCGCGGTCAACGGCTGGGCGAGATGCTGGGGCCGCCAGGCCTGGTCCTCGCTCATGCGCAGAATGCCGTAGCCGACATCGCGATCCAGATCGACGATGTTGGTGAAGGTGTGGTGCATGTAGTTGTGCGAATGCTTCCACTGATGGGCCGGGCAGGTGTTGTCCCAATCGTAGGTCGCGGAGTCGATGGACGGATCGTTCATCCAGTCCCACTGACCGTGCATCACGTTATGCCCGATCTCCATGTTTTCGAGAATCTTGGACAGCGACAGCAGTCCGACGCCGCCGAGCCATGCGGGCGGCAGGAAACCCGCCATCAGCAGCGCCCGACCGGCGACTTCGCTATAGCGCTGGGTCTTGAGAATATTGCGGATATAGCGGGCATCGCGCTCACCGAGATCATTCATGACCTCGTCACGAACCGCATCGATTTCGCGGCCGAAGGCTTCGATATCGGCCTTGCTCAGGTGTGTGGGCTTACCCATGTGATACTCCATGACGCCGTGGCGTCGATCGTGAGAATTAGTTATAACCGCGGTCGAACGCGTGAACTAGAGTTCGACCGCCACGTCGCCCGCGGCGGCGTGGATACAAAGCTGTATGTCGCTGTCGCGCACGTCGCGAACCCGGTTGGTGCGCAGGTCGCGTACGCTGCCTTCGGCCACGCGGCACTTGCAGGCATGACAGATGCCCATGCGACAGCCGTAGTTGGGCTTCAGGCCCGCGCCCTCGGCCACTTCCAGCAGCGAACCGCTTTCGCCCGAGGCGGCGATATCGCTCTTGAGAAAACGCACCGAACCTTCGCCGTGGGCGGCTTCGCGGCGGGTCGCCGCAAACTGTTCGCGATGCAGCGGCCATTCGCTGGCAGCTGCCACCAGCGGGTCGGCTACGTCCATGAAGCCCGCCGGGCCGCACAGCCAGGTCTCGCGCGTAGCCAGATCGGGAACCAGCCGCCGCAGCGACGCCTCGTTAATCCGGTCGCCCCCGTCGGCGGTGAATACCGTTTCGACCCGCAGCCCGTGCTGGCGCTGTGCGAGCGCTTCGAGTTCAGCCGCATAGATCATGTCCGTGCGCGTACGGGCGTAGTGAACGAAGACCACATCGCGTAGCCGGTCATTCGCGATCCAGTGGCGCAGCACGCTCATCACCGGGGTAATGCCGCTACCGGCGCTGAGCAGCAGGGCCGGCTGGGCCGTGCCCGGCTCGGGATAGAAGTCGCCCTCGGCCGGGCTTAAATAGACCAGCTGACCGCGCGCGGCGTGGTCGACCAGATAGTTGCTCACCCGACCGTCGCCGTTACGCTTGACCGTAATTTCCAGCGTTTTCTGATCCGGCGCGCTGGCCACGGAAAAACAGCGGCTGTGGCGCACGCCGTCGAGATCCACGCCGAGCAGCACGTGCTGACCCGGCCGATGGCCTTGCCAGTTGTCGTTCGGCTCGATGTACAGGGTCACGCTATCCGGCGTCTGGCGCACGGCATGGATCACCCGACCCCGGGGCTCGGAGAGCGACAGCCGCCCGTCGATGAGGGCCAGATAGTCGTCCACGGACAGCGGGCTGGTCAACGCACCGACCACCGAACTACCGAGGACCTTCTTCACGACCGGGTTCATCGACACTTCCTCATGAATGTGAACACGTGTACACTTTAGGTCGGTCGCAACCCCCAAGTCAACACTTGTTCACAACACGTTCTGCGATTCTGCTCCAACGCGCCGCCGCCTGCTGTTTTCAAGCGGCCCGCAAGCGGCTAAGGTCGCTCCCCATGCCCGTAATGCATCCATGCCCCGACCCTCGCCCGTCATGAGCCGCGACGAGAAAGTGCCCTATTCACGTGCGCGCGGCGCACCGCGTCGCGGCGAAGCGCGCGAAGCGCTCATGCACGCCGCCCTCGAGCTCGTCTCCAGTGAAGCGAACTTCTCGGCGATTTCGCTGCGTCGTATCGCACGCCAGGCCGGCGTGGTTCCTACCGCTTTCTATCGGCATTTCGAGGATCTTGACGCGCTCGGTCTGACCCTGATCGAGGACACCTTCCGTTCGCTGCGCCAGATTCTCGGGGATGCGTCGCTCGCCTCCATGCCGCTGAAAGGGCTGGTACGCTATTCGGTAGAGCTGTTCGCCCACTACGTGCGCGACAATCGGCTGCTGTTCCAGTTCGTGGTCAAGGAGCGATTCGCGGGCACGGTGGCCATGCGCGAGGCCATTCACAACGAAATCGTGCTGCTCACCCATGCGCTGGCGTCCGATCTGGCCCGCTTCGACGAGTTTTCGCATATTTCGCAGGACGATCTGCGCGTGATCTCGGACCTCGTGGTCAATACGGTCATCACCCTCTCCGAGCGCATTCTCGACGTCGACCCGGACAATGCGGAAGACGATGCCCTGATGCTGCGAGCAGAAAAGCAGCTGCGGTTGATCTTCATGGGTGTCGGTCGCTGGGAAAGCCAGCCTGGCTGAACGCCCGCATCAATGATCCTATGCAACGAGGCCCGCGCGTGGACACGCGGAATCGCAATGGCAGGCATACCGATCGCACCGCAGGTGTTTTCGAAGGTCTGATCGCTTTTCCCATCACGCCGCTGGATCGTGCGGGCCGGGTGGATACCGAGGCACTGGCGGCGATTCTCGAGCCGCTCGTCCAGTCCGGTGTCGATGCGATTGGCGTATTGGGCAGCACCGGATCCTACGCCTATCTGAATGCCGGGCAGCGCCAGCACGTCATCGAAACGGCCGTAGCGCATGTGGGTGGGCGCCTGCCCATCATCGCCGGTATCGGCGCATTGACCCAGGCCGACGTTCACCATCATGCGCAACAGGCATGCGCGCTCGGCGCAGACGGTCTTCTACTGGCGCCGGTTTCCTATATCCCGTTGCGCGAGGTGGAGGTCGAGCACCTTTTCCTGGCGGTCGCCGATGCCGTCGATCGCCCGATCTGTATTTATAACAATCCTAGTACGACCGGGTTCGACTTCACCACGACCTTGCTCGCACGGCTGGCCGAACACCCGTCTATCACCGCGCTGAAACAGCCGGCACCGTCGCATGATGCACAGGCGCGTCATCTGGCCCTGCAAAAGCGGTTCGGCGAGCACCTGGAAATCGGTTACAGCGGCGACGAACTGGCCCTGGAGCCGCTGGTCGCCGGTGCCCGCAGCTGGTATTCGGTCATGGCAGGCGTATTCCCCGGTGTGTTCTGTCGAATCATGCAGGCGATCCAACAGGCCGATTACGCGGGCGCCCGTTCCTGCCATGCCCGGC